>JAMCVO010000524.1 GCA_023475715.1 Actinomycetota bacterium | reverse complement strand
TTGAAAATGCCGGTGAACACTCAGATACAAAATTAAAATTTTTATCATTCGATTCAGGTGTTTCGATGGAAATAATTCTTGCACAATTTATAAATCTTCCTCCGTCTCTTTCAAACCTGGATACAATACTTGTCGAAAAGAAAAAGAATGTAGACAGGCCGGTAAGATGTGCAGAATTTGTACCTGCCAATATTGCCAGCCTTTTTGACTTTAAAATTGCAGGAATTAACAGCCAGACTTACTTCATGGATACATATCTGGGCGGTTTAAACAGATTTGAAGTTATAGCTAAAACCAAATCCCCGGGATTTATTCTGGACAGGGATATTTTCGTAAAAGATCTTGTATCCAGGTTTGAAAGAGACGGAGGAAGATTTATAAATTGTGCAAGAATTATTTCCATCGAAACACCTGAATCGAATGATAAAAATTTTAATTTTGTATCTGAGTGTTCACCGGCATTTTCAAACAAGGTTATCTCAACGATATTTGATAAAAGGAAGGACGCTGGTTTGAAGATAAAGTCTAAAATAGTAGTAGGAGCAGATGGGCCTTGCTCTTTCATCGGAAAATTTATTGGCTCAACAAATAAAAGCTTTGTAACAGCAATTCAGGAAAGAATCAAAATAAAAGAAAGGGGAATTTTTGAAACAGCAAACAACCGAAATAAGATATTTTTCACCCCTTATTTATATTGTGGTTACGGGTGGATTTTTCCAAAGAATGGAAGCATGAATATTGGGGTGGGTTTAGAAATTTATGATCAATTTATTAAGTATTTAGATAATAATTATATTAACACTTGTACAAACTTAAAAAATATTTTAACTTTTTTTAAGGAACAACTGTGCAGGTCAAGCCTGATAAGCAGGAATGATCTGAATTCGGCTTACAGGGAAGTAATCACAGGACTTATCCCCGTTTCGGGGATAGTTGGAATACCGGCATTAAGAAATTTCATATTGGTGGGGGATGCAGCAGGTCTCTGCAATCCGATAACAGGGGCCGGTATATTCAATGCAGTTTACTCCTCAAAACTGGCATTAGAAGTAATTTTAAAAGCAGTTAGGAATAATAACTTAAATATTGTTTTGGATATAAAAGATATTTATAGAACCGAATTTGGGCATAGTATTGGGCGCGCATTGGCAAAAAGAAATTATCAGCGGCAAAATTGGTTAAATGCATTGGAAAATGATTTGAAGCTGCAAAGCAACCGATATAACTCCCTCCAATTTTTTAACTTAATCAAACAAACCTGGGTAACCTTTAAGGATTATTGGAGATAGCCAGGATTAATTGTATTTGTTTTAAAAACCTATTGTAAATACTGGAGTGGATTTTGAGGTACTCCGTTAATTCTTACCTCAAAATCCAGATGTGGTCCAGTTGAGTAACCTGTAGACCCCAAAAACCCTATCACCTGGCCCCTCTCAACGAGCTGCCCGGCAGAAACATTCAAACCGGAAAGATGAGAATATCTTGTTGCAAAGCCGCCTCCATGATAAATAAGAACATAATAACCATAGCTCCTGCTGTATTCAGCCTGAATAACTTGTCCTCCATCTGCTGCTTTTATAGGTGTTCCATTGCGGGCAACTATATCAATTCCGGCGTGAAGTCTGGGCACACGCAATATTGGATGTATTCTCATTCCAAAACCTGAGGAAAGAAAACCTGCAACAGGCCACATAAACTTACTTCCTGGTGTGCTTCCATATCTGTAACTTTCCAGAATCCTGCTTATCTCTGCTTCCTTTTTTTCAAGATCATTCTCTATTGCCAGAAGGGCATTTTTATCTGCTCTGACTTTGGAAAGAAGCCCGGCTTTTTCGTTATAAATATTTTCAATCTCCTTTTGTTTTTCTTCTGCCTGAGATACAAGTCTCGAGATTTCTTCTTTTCTTTCCCTTTGCTTTTCTCTTAAATCCAGGATTGCCTTTTTAATATTTAAATTAGCTGTTCTTTTATCTTTAATTTCTTCCAGAATTTTAGAATCTTGGCTTGCAATAAGATTCATGAGTTTTGCTCTTGAAATGAATTCAACAAAACCTTCAGTTTTTAACAATACTTCCAGTATGTTGTGATCTCCATTTTTATAAATATTTGTAATTCTTTGATTTAAAAGAGCTGTTTTTTCCTTTAATTCATCATCTATTTTTTTTAATTCCTGTTCCTTAATTACAAGATCGACGGTAGTCTTATCTATTGAGCTTTGCATCTAAAAGTCTATCATGCAGGTCGTTTAACTGAGATAGAGAATCAACAAGCTGTGTTTCCACTTTATTGACTTCAACTAAATAAGATTGTTCCTGTTTTTTTACTTCTTCAACCTTTTTTTTAACTTCTTCCTTCTCTTTTTTTATATTTTGCAGATCTTCATCAAGCGATTGGGCAGTAAGATAATTTCCTGGAATGGGGGTAATTAAGATTGAAGCTAAGATTAAAATTATTGCCAGTATATTTATTATTCTTTTTTTACTTTTTATTTTAATATTGATGTAATTATTTTTATGCAATTTATTCCTTTATATCTTTTTGCAATTAGCGTGAAGTCCAAAAAAATGAAAAGCCGACAATTATAACAGACAGGATCAGTACAATATTTCGAACTACTTTCATATCAGGAATGAATATGGTTTTAACAAAGGTATTATTTTTTGAGTAAATCCCGGTTTTTTGAATGATGTTTAACATCATTGTAATCCCAAACAGGTTAGAAAAAATTCCAAGCATAATAAAAGGAATCTGGTATTTCTCAAAAAAGGTTAAGGCTGTAGATAGGCCCGCTAATCCTACGATTGGTAAAACATTAACTATATGATGGGCACAACATGCAATCATCGAACCTGTTGAGACCCCGCCTGCAGTTGCAACCTCCGCCGTTGCCGCTGCACCTTTTTTGCGAATATTGATTCTTATATATGAATAAAGTGCCAGCTGAATACCAAAACCAACTGCCAGAATTATGACCCAATACCAGATCTCTGTGAATATTTCTAATGCATGTCTTAAGGAGATGGCCCAGGTCAGTATTCCAAAATATACTATCAATAATCCGATTGTTCCGATTGTTCCAATAATTACTGGCTTATTCTTGTGCATTTTTGACTTGTATTAATATGTTATTAATGTAATGAAATAACTAAAACTTTTCAAAAATTTCTTATTAATTCTGATGGGCAGATTAAGGTCTTGCCCGGGACCAAATTCAATGACCTTCGTCACAATGAGCAATTCTTGGAACCGTAAATTTCTTCATGCTAATTCCCTCCTTCCAAATCTCTTGTTTATAAAATAAATCAGTACGGCAACAAAAGTGAGCAGGCTTAATATTTGAGCTGCGGAAATCGACACTCCAAAGATGCCATAAGTTCTCTCATCCCCGCGGAAAAATTCGATTATAAATCTTCCAACTGAATATAGACCTGCATACAGGAGGAAAAGCCCTCCATTCATTTTAATTTTGAATCTAAGCTTCAATAAAATTATAAATATGATGAAATCAAAGGCAGCCTCGTAGAGTTGCGTCGGATGAAGAGGGATCCCGATAGGTGCCATGGACAGGGGATTGCTGAAAGTGATAGCCCATGGAAGGCTTGTCGGTTTACCATATGCGTCACCACTAAACAGGCATGCGATTCGACCTATCCCCTGGCCAAGGATTAAAGCCGGGGCAAGAGCGTCAGCAATACTCCAGAAACTGATACGATTACGATGAGCAAACCAGATTACACCCAGAATACCACCGGCTATTGCTCCATGTATAGCGAGTCCTCCATGCCATATTGCAAAAATTTCAAGAGGGTTTTTAAAATAATAAAGTGGGGTTGTAAAAATGACATGAAATATGCGAGCTCCTATTATGCCTGGTATAACCAGGAATGGGAGCAGACGATCGGCTGTTTCTGCTTTAAGGCCTCTCCTGGCAGCCTCCCTGCGTGCCATCAGCCAGCCTGTGATTATTGCAATTGCAACTATCATACCATAGGTGCTGATATGAAATGATCCGATATGGAAAAGAATTGGGTACATTTTTAAATATCCTTATTTTAAAATTAATAAATTAAAAAATTTTTAATATTTGTTAAATCTATGATAAGCCCATGCCTCCCATGCAACTTCTTTGTTTTCTTTGTAGAGCAGTGTGAATGACCAAGCATTAATGATAATTAAGAATCTGAATAAATTTAAGAAAAACTCTTTAGCCGGGATTTTCTCATCAAATATCCTGAATTCTTCCGGTCTAAAACAAGTCTGACTTATTTTCAATAGTCCTTATTTTTGTAGATTCTGAAGAATGATCGTCATGTCCATGATGCTTCATGCCTCTCATCATAAAAATATGAGAAAGTGGACAGAGAAGAAGAAGTGCGAAAAAAAACAATTTATTTAATGGTATACCCAGAGAAAATAACACAAAGAATACACCCATAGGAACCACGCAGCCTAATATCATCAGAATTAAATGTTTCTTGCTCATTTTATTTTTTTGTTCAGACTGTTCAGACATAATATTTTTCTCCTTTAAACTAATTTCTTGCTAGCCCTATTTTAGCGGTAATTATGCATGTACCCCGCATAGGCATATAAATATGATGCACTATTCTATTGACCTTGTCAAGCGTTCCTGCTAAACTTTTGAATTAAATTTAAAATAATGAAGGTAAAATTTTATGAGTTCATACACCAAAGATAAAAATGACATCTTAATCAGATTAAAGCGTATGGAAGGGCAACTGCGTGGCATTCAGCATATGGTGGAAGATGGAAAATATTGTATTGACATACTTATACAGCTCTCCTCAATTGCTGCTGCCAGTCAGAAAGTGGGTTTAATCATTCTGGAGGATCATATTCGTGGCTGTGTGGTTGATGCCATATCAAAACCCAATCAGGATGCTGCAGTTCAAGAGTTAGTAGATGTTGTACATAAATTTATAAAAAATTCATAGGAAAGTTTCTTGTAACGATATGATACCAGTAGTGATAGAAATCATTTCTTTCAGTAAAGCATCAAACTGTCAGTTCCTGTTCTGATATAAATTTCCTATCTGCTTGATTTAATCTGCCGTTAAACCAACAGACTTCAGTGCTATTTGGAATAAAATGAGGGAAAGTTTCAATTACTGAAAAAATCTTAGTACATTTTATTGACAACTGATTTTTTTTTATTTATAATTCACTACTAATGCGATAGTTAAAGTAGTAAATTAAATCTAAATACACTTACAGGAAAATCTTATTTTTTTATTAATTATAAAATAGTGAATACCGATAAGGAAAAGATGAAAAAAATTAAAAACAAAAAATCAGAAAATTTATCAAATAAAATTCCGGGTCATGCACAAAACTTAAATATAAATATAGTACCAGACAAAAGATTATTTTTAGCAATTTTTATAATTTCGGCGGCATCACTGTCATTCGAGATTATCATTACCAGAATTTCATCAATTGTTTTTACTTTTAATTATGCTTTTATATTGGTATCTCTTGCTATCTTGGGACTGGGGTGCGGAGGAATCTTTGCTTTCTATAAATTGAGGACCCAAGAAACTAAAATTTTAAAAAATATTTATAATATACTTTCATTTTATGGCAGTTTATTTGCCTTATCTACGGCTATTTTTATTGTTTTAATAACTTCTTTGCCTTTTTTTATTTACAGTATCCCATTTTTCATAATCTCTTTTATACCGTTTTTCTTTGTCGGATTTTTACTTGCAATCATTTTTAGAGCAATGCCGCAGGAAAGTTTTAAGATTTATGCATTTGATCTTTTGGGAGCCTCTGCAGGAGTTATCTTTGTTATCCTTGCTTTAAAAAGATTCGGAGGAGTTACCATTGTATTATTCATCAGTGTATTAGGGTTAATTGCATCTTTTCTATTTTTGAAACGGGATAATCTGCGCAGAGGATCTTTGAAAATATTTATTACAGCTGCCGGAGTCGCTTTATTTTGCATTGTTTTATTGGCCGCAAACATATCATCTGGATTTCCGGGTGAAATTCCTACCAGAAATGACCCTCTTAAAGAATTAAGCTCTGCATTAAACGATTATAATTCTGAAATAATTGACAGCAGGTGGAGCACCTTTGGCAGGGTGGATTTAGTTAAATTCCTGGATGATGACAAAAGGATGTATCTGTTTATTGACGGGGCAGCAGGTACGCAAATGCTTAAGTTTGATGGTAATATCGAAAATACATACGATAACATGGGATTTTTAGGAAACCATTTAACAGGAGCATTTCCTTTTCTTTTACTTAAGGAAAATGAGAAAAATAATATGCTTATAATCGGACCAGGCGGAGGCCGTGAAGTTTTACTGGGTTTGGTTAATAAAGTTGGCAATATTACAGCAGTAGAAGTAAATAAGGATTTTGTTGAAATCGTTAAAGATTACAGAGATTACAATGGGGGCATTTATACCGATTTTAAAAACGTCGATGTCGTAGTTAAAGAGGGAAGGGATTTTATAAGAAATACAAATGATAAGTTTGACATTATCATGCTCACTCTTCCGGTTACCAAAAGCTCCAGAAGCATAGAAGGGTATGCTTTAACTGAAAATTATCTTTTGACAGCTGAATCTATTAAAGATTATTTTAGTCATTTAACTGAAGAGGGAAGGATGATAGTTGTATTGCATAATTCAGCTGAAACCATGCGTTTTGTGACTACTTCTCTGGAAGCGCTTGAAAGAATGGGGCTGGACAAAACAGCAGCGATGGAACGGATTTATGCTGTCGGAGAAGAAATGATGCCTCTGGTGGTTCTCAAAAAAAATCCTTTTACAATTGAGGAATCAAATGAAATACATGATCTCATGCATGGTTTGAGACTTGACACAGCGCAAACTTACATACCTCATATCGAGCAGCAATTCCAAAATGTCAAACATGAAGATGGTGCAATAATGACGCATTACATGTTCAATAATTCTTTAGTTGATTTATCAAAAGGAAAAATAAATACGAAGGATCTGGTAAAATCGGTATATTTTAATATTAACCCGGCTACCGATGATAGACCATTTTTCTTTGATAATCAGCCCGGTATTCCAAATAATTTAGTTTCTCTGCTCTTATTTGCCGCTCTTGTTAATTTATGTGTTATCCTCCCCACTTTAAAATTTCGGAAAGCTCAAAAAAATTTTATAAAAATTATGTCTCTGTTCCTGTTTTTGGGTGCTGGTTTTATGATGATAGAGATATCATTTTTTCAAAAATTAACTTTTTACCTGGGCTCACCGACGATTTCACTGGCAGTAATTTTAACATCTCTTTTGGCAGGAATGGGCATAGGCAGTTTTGCAAGCAGAAAAATATATAATGGACAAAATATAAAAAAGCTGGTTTTATCCGGTTTTTTAGTATTTATAATAGCCACCGGGTTATTTTTTACAATTCCGTTTATAATGAACGGTTTCGGTCAGATTAATATCTTAAATAAATCCATACTGACTTCACTGCTGTTGATTCCACTGGGTTTTATTTTAGGTATCCCATTTCCAACAGGCATCAATTTAACAAAAGAAATGGGATTTGAGAATTCTGTTCCCTGGTTATATGGCATAAACGGAACAATGTCTGTTATGGGATCAGTTCTTGCTTTAACCATATCCACAACATTAGGTTTTACTGCTTCTTTAATTTTGGGGACATTATGCTACCTTGCAGTAGCGCTTATTTTTAAATTTGGAAAACAAGCTGATTGATGAATAGTTTTAAATGTATGAGGTTATGAAAAATTAGTTTCAAAGGAGAAAAATGAAACGGGAATTTAATAATATACTTGAAGCAATCGGCAAAACGCCGCTGGTTAGATTGAACAGAATGGCTAAAGATATCAAATCAGAGATCTATGTTAAGCTTGAATATCTAAACCCGGGAGGCAGCGTTAAGGACAGAATAGGACTTACTATGATTGAAGCTGCGGAAAGAGAAGGACTCTTAAAGCCCGGCGGTACAATTATCGAGGCTACAGCCGGCAATACCGGAGTTGGGCTGGCTCTTGTTGCAGCGATAAAGGGATACCGGATCATATTTGTCATGCCTGATAAAATGAGTGAAGATAAGATCAGTCTTCTTAAAGCTTATGGAGCAGAAGTTGTTATTGTCCCTACATCGGTTCCACCTGATTCACCGGAAAGTTATAATGGTGTTGCAGATAGACTGGCAAAAGAAATTCCCGGTGCCTACAGGCCGAATCAGTTTGAGAATCCAAACAATCCTCTTGCACATTATCTGACAACAGGACCGGAGATTTTTGAAGACTCTGGCGGCAAAGTAGATGTTTTTGTGGCAGGTATGGGTACCGGAGGGACAATTTCAGGAGTAGCGAAATATTTAAAAGAAAAAAATAAAAATATAATAATTGTCGGAGCAGATCCTGAAGGTTCGATACTTTCAGGAGATAATCCAAAATCATATAAGGTAGAAGGAATAGGAGAGGATTTTATACCTAAAGCTTTCAACCGTCAGATAGTTGATGAAATGGTTCGTGTCAGCGATAAGGAATCTTTTAATACTGCACGCCGTCTAGCCAGAGATGAAGGATTGCTGGTGGGCGGGTCTTCCGGAACAGCGGTAGCAGCGGCTTTGAAATTTGCGCAACGATTGAAGGAACCTAAGTATATAGTGGTACTCTTGCCTGATACAGGTAGAAACTATCTAACTAAGATATTTTCTGATTCCTGGATGCAGGAAAATGGTTTTTGGGAGGAAAGTGAGATAAGAATAATTAGAGTCATAGAGTTACTTAAACATAAGAAAAACTTCCCGTCGATAATTTCCGTTTCTACGGGTGAAATACTCAATAATGCGCTAAATCTTATTCATAAATATAATATCTCACAGCTTCCGGTAATCGATAATAATAAAGTGGTCGGGAGTTTAAACGAGATATCTTTAATGAAGCTTTATCATGATGGTATAGATTTTAATAAGCAGCAGATTCTTGCGGTTATGGGTAAGCCATTACCGACTCTGGATAAAGATGTAGACATATCAGAAGCCTATAGAGTTCTCTTATCAGGTACAACAGGTATAATAGTTACCGAAGATGATATGCCTATAGGAGTAATAACCCGGGTAGACCTGATCAATTATTGGGCCGCACAAAACAAAGTTTAATAATTTAAATGTTATGGAATTAATATTTTTAAAGAAAAGGCAAATGGAAAATGAAATTCGAAACTAAAGCAATACATTCCGGTCAGAAACCTGACGCTGAGACAGGGGCAGTTATAGTACCAGTCTATCAAACATCTACTTATCAACAGGAAGCAATCGGCAAAAACAAAGGGTATGAATATTCACGCACAGGCAATCCTACCAGAAAAGCATTGGAGGATGTCCTTGCTTCCTTGGAAGACGGTAAATATGGACTTGCTTTTGCTTCCGGTGTGGCTGCTACGGCAGCGGTATTTAATCTGTTCAAACCTGGCAACCATATAGTAGTCGGAGATGATATCTATGGCGGAACATATCGTCTTATTGAGAGCGTATACAGGCATATGGGTATTGAAATAACCTATGCGGATGCTGATGATATAGATAGTTTTGAAAAAGCTATCAAAAAAGAGACAAAACTTATCTGGATTGAGACGCCTACTAATCCACTTTTAAAAATCATAGACATTAAAAAACTTTCGGCAATTGCCAAAAGAGAAAATATAATTCTTGCTGTTGACAATACTTTTGCCAGCCCCTATTTTCAGAAACCTCTGGCTCTGGGAGCAGATATTGCAGTTCACAGCACAACAAAATATCTCTCCGGCCACAGCGATATTATCGGAGGTGCAGTCATAACTTCCAGTGAAAAGCTTTATGCTGATTTAAAATTTTACCAGAACGCAGCCGGTGCCGTGCCCGGACCGTGGGATTGCTGGCTTGTGATCAGAGGGATAAAGACACTTGCTGTAAGAATGAGAGAACACGAAAAAAATGCTTTATATTTAGCCAAATATCTGGAAAAGCACCCTAAGGTGGAGAAGGTATATTATCCTGGGCTGCCCAGTAACGTACAATACGATATTGCAAAAAAACAGATGAGCGGTTTTGGCGGAATGATAAGTTTTGAGCTAAGGAGAGGGTTCCCGGCAGTAAAAGCTTTTATTTCCAAGCTTAAGATATTTTTATTTGCCGAGAGCCTTGGCGGAGTAGAATCCCTTGTCTGCTACCCGCCAAAGATGACCCATGGGTCTTTTTCTGCAGAAGAAAGAAAACAGAGAGGAATTAAGGATAATCTGGTAAGACTTTCTGTTGGTATTGAACATATAAATGATCTTAAAGATGATATAGATCAGGCCTTATGAAAGGAAAAAATTATGAATGAATCTAACGTCATAAAAAATGCTCTGGATAAAATCAAAATTTACGAACGGCATTACGGGGACAGCAAATTGATTCCTGTTGATGCAGCAGAGGTCTTTGCCTTTATAGATGATCATACACGACTGTCTTCGCATATGAACAAGTCATCATTGATGACAGGTGGCGGCCGAATGCACACCTCTGTCGACGCCGGGCATGGCCAGGAGATTGGTTCCCATATCCGCATGAGCGGAAAAGCATTTGGCATCACTCTCTTTCTTGATGAAGTTATTACTCATCGTGAACCACCGCATATGAAGGTATGGGAAACAGTTGGTGAGCCTAAGCTTTTGGTTGTTGGTCGTTACCGTATGCAAGTTAAAATAGAACCGCGGGAAGAAGGATCGTTGCTAGATGTATCCG
>JAMCVO010000341.1:2239-10877 GCA_023475715.1 Actinomycetota bacterium | reverse complement strand
GTAAAAAAATATGCATAAAACATCATTATTTATCCCACCTAATATGCATATTTTTTTACCATATTTATTTTTGATATCCTGCAGATTCATATTTGCTTTTAATTCAATGGGATTTAAAGCATTTATATGCATGTCAACAAGGTCTTCAATAATAAGATTCAGATTGCCATCGCTATGAAGAATAATAGGTATTTCAAATCTTTTAATTTCAGTCATCAATTTTTTAATAAACGGGAAAATATATTTTCTAAAATGAAAAGGTGAAAAGAATGGACCTGAATTAAAGCCCATATCTTCCCCAACATATATGGCGTCTACATTTTCTCGGGCAATTCTTCTGACCGCAATAACTAAAAACTCAGTAGCTATATCAAGAAATTGCATTATTAATTGAGGGTCATCGAATAAGGATATGGAAATTTTTTCATATCCCATACCAAGAAATACAATTGAAAGAGGTCCGCATATTCCCCCGATAACTGCAATATCCCCTTTAGCAATACTAATTGCTTTTCTTATATCATTTATTCTATCGGGAACATTGGGATCAGGAATTTTAAAATTTAATAAGTCTTCTTTATTTTTAACCGGAAAAGCAATTGGGCTATCACAAGGCCATGAATAATCACTTTTCTTATAGGTTGTTCCCCATTCGTCAGTATATACCTCGTTATTATTCTCACTGGTAAAAGCAGCTATACCCCCAAAAGGCGCCCATACGGCATCAAGACCTAATTTAAAACTGCACTCGACAGCCAATTCAATATCATAATCAACTGGCCTTATGCCAGTTAAATATTCATAAAGATTCTGACTATCTAAAAAATCAAATACAGGAATTCTATCTGTTTTTTCTAATTTTAAAGCGGAAACAAAACGTTCTTTTGGTTTCATATATTTTTATAACCAAACTCCTTTTCAGTTTTTATTAGAACTTTATCAATTATCTTCATAGCTTCCCTTATTTGTTCTTTTATAATAAATGCACATATTCTTTAAATAATTATTCAACAAATCTTCTGAATAATTTTTAAGAAATATATTTCATAACTTAATGATTTATTCTATATATCCTATTATCTCTCCAACGGGTACTTCTTCATCTTCCCTTTTTAATATTTTAATTAAATTACCCGAATAATATGATTCAACCTCTATTGTTACCTTGTCAGTCATAATTTCTAATAACATTTCTCCTTTTTCTATATATTCACCCTCTTTTTTTAGCCACTTAACGATAGTACCAGTTTCCATTGTGAGCCCCATTTTAGGCATTTTAATCTCAACCATATTGAATTTTTCCCTTATCTCTAATTTATTGCTAGTAGTTTTTTCTATTTATTTCTGCCATATAAAAAGGATGGAACTTATCTTTTCAAAATTTCAACAGCCTCTTTTATGGAATTAATAATATAATCTACGTCTGTATCTGATAATCTTGGACCAAAAGGTGGAAAAATCATTTGCTTAAATACTTTCTCGGCATTAGGACATTCAATTTTCCCATATCCTAGGTCTTTAAAAATAGAAAATTTATAAATAGGCAGATAAAATCTAACATCTATACCAAATTTATTCTGCAGCACTTCTATTAAATCATCCCTAGTAGCTCCAAATTCACTACCATCAAATAACATCCACCATAAATAAAATACATGTGTGGCATAATTTGGTTCATAAGGAACAGTAATTCCATCAACTCCGTCCAATTGTTCATTCATTTTATGAGCCCGCATTATTCTTTCTTTATTTAGATCATCAAGTTTTTTTAATTGTTGAATTCCTGCAGCAGCCTGTACTTCGCTTAAACAAAAATGATAAGGAATTTTATCTCCAACTTTTACTATATCATAATAAAAAGGCAGTAATTCTATAGCGTTCTTTTTCATTCCAGCATGCCTAAGCAGGTATATCTTTTCTGCAGTATCGTCATCATTAGTGGTTATCATTCCACCTTCTCCCAAGGTAGTTATATTCTTATGAGAATGAAAACTGAAACAACCATAATCACCAATTGACCCTACTTTTCTTCCCTTATATTCTGCCCCAGGAGACTGCGCTACATCTTCAAGTATGCTTAAATTATATTTTTCCGCTAATTCCATTACTGGGTCCATATCAACCGGTAAGCCATTAAGGTGAACTACATATATTGCTTTTGTTCTGGTAGTGATTTTTTCTTCTATGGACTCTGCAGTCATATTAAAAGTTCTTGCATCAATATCTGAAAAAACTACTTTCGCGCCACTTCTGATTACAGGTATTGCAGTGGCTACAAATGTAGCAGGAGTTGTAATTACTTCATCATTGGGTCCAATATCAGCAATTTGTGTAGCAATTTCCAGGGCGCCGGTACAGCTACTAACTCCAAAGGCATATTTGATATTATTATATTCAGCAAATTTATCTTCAAATTCTTTAAGAAATGACCCTTGAGTCATTGTTTCGCTTTTAATAGCTTGTATCATTGCGTCAACCTCATCAAGATCATATCGTGTACCTACATCTGAGTATGGAATTTTAAAATTTTTCTTCATTCCTTTCACTTTTTTATCCTTGTTTTAATGACTTTTTTATTGCATTTACAATATCTTCAACCTGTGGGATTATATATTTTTCTAAATTTGGATTAAATGGAATGGGAAAATCTTTTGCACAAACTCTGACAATAGGGGTTTTTAAATCATAAAAAGCATCTTCTGAAGCAATGGAAGAAATTTCTGCAGCTACTCCACATGTTTTTACTTCTTCCATTGCAACAATCAGATGTTTCGTTTTCTTTATAGATTCTAAAATTGAATTTCTATCCAGTGGTATTAAAGTTCTCAAGTCTAAAACTTCTGTATCAATTCCTTCTTTCTCCACAATTTTTGCAGCTTCCAGAGATTTATGCACCATTTCCAGTGTTGCAACCACAGTTATATCTTTCCCTCTGCGTTTAATATCCGCTTTTCCGAAGGGTATAACATATTCTTCCTGCGGTACTTCGCCTTTTCTGCTGAAGAATAATTTATGTTCATAAAATATTACCGGATTATCATCGCGAATTGCATTTTTCAACAAACCTTTTGCATCATAAGGTGTAGAGGGAACTACAATTTTTAAGCCTGGCGTATGCATAAAATATGCTTCATTACTCTGAGAATGCTGTGCAGCTGCACTTAATCCTGCACCAATAGTTGTAATGATTGTTATAGGGACTTTTACCTGTCCGCCAAACATATACCTAATTTTAGCTGTCTGATTTACGATTTGATCCATTGCGCAGGTCATAAAATCACAAAACATTATTTCCGCAATTGGCCTCAAACCTGCGGCAGCTGCACCAAGTGCAGTTCCAATTATTGCTGATTCTGCGATGGGCGTATCCCGAAGCCTTTCTTTCCCATACTTATCATAAAGACCTTTTGCAATTTGCCAGACACTTCCATAGAAACCGACATCTTCACCAATAAAAATAGTATTTTTATCTCTTGCCATCTCTTCATCAAGTGCTTCTTTTACCGCATCCCTGAAAGTTATGGTTCGCATTAATTACTCCTTTCATAAAAAAGATCTTTTGTGGCACTTTCAAGCTCAGGTTCGGGACTATTTTTTGCAAAAGGTCTTTATGATAAGTATGGAGTAGCTGCAGAAATTTCTTCAATTCCTAAAACCTTTTTTTCAATTAGATATTTCTCAAATCTTTTGATGGGATCTTTATCCATCCATTCATGAATTTCTTCCCTGGTTCTGTATATATCAGGAGGATCTGCTTCGCAATGTCCATACCATCTGTAAGTTTTAGTTTCAATCAGTGACGGCCCTTCACCATTTCTGGCTCTGCCAACAGCATCAAAAACAGAACTATAAACCTCTAAAACATCGTTCCCATCAACGGTAAATCCGGGCATTTTATAAGAAGACGCCCTTTCAGAGATATTTTCTATTTTCTGGTGATATTTCTGACTTGTTGAAACAGCATATTGATTATTTTCACAAATATATATTACGGGTAAATTCCAGATTGAAGATAAATTCAAGCTTTCATGAAAAGTTCCATGGTTGGAAGTACCATCTCCAAAAAAGCACATTGCTACTTTTCCTTTATTTTCCAATTTTGCAGCAAGTCCCGCACCAGTGGCAATTGGAAGTCCTGCACCAACTATGCCGTTTGCTCCGATTATCCCCAAACTAAAATCCGCAATATGCATAGAGCCACCCTTGCCCTTACAGTAGCCGTCCTTTTTGCCAAACAATTCTGCCATCATTCTATTGATCTCACAACCTTTGGCGATAACATGACCATGGCCTCTATGGTTGCTGACAATATAATCTTCCTTTTTTAAATTAAGACACGAACCGGTTGCACTTGCTTCTTCACCTATATATGAATGTATAAATCCGGGCAGGAAGCCAAGCGCATTCATTTTAAGAACTTCTTTCTCAAATAATCTTATAGTCTGCATAGTGCTGTACATTTTTACCAAAAGCTCTTTTGTTATATTTTTATCTTGATTCAATTAAACACTCCTTTATGTACTAAAAAAATTATTTTTTAAAAAAATACTACTAACGTTAACATATAAACTATAATTACTTTCTATTCTTTTATACTGGGAATTTTTATAATTTACTTATTAGTCAAATAAAAAGCTTAGGAATTTTATTTTTATTTTTTAATAATTTAATGAACTATTTGTTAACGTTAACAATTTTAACATACTAAATTTGTTAAAGTCAATAGGAAAATTTATATTTTTATTATTTATTCTAAGTCGAATTTCTTATGATAATGCTTGTATCCAGTATCATAGAAATTGGTTCTGATTCATCATTCTCATGAGCATTACTAATTTTTTTTATAAGGATTTCTGCAGCTGTTGAACCGAAATTTTGAATTGGATAAGTAATTACTGTCAGTTGTGGCTCTATTAATGTTGTCCAGTCAGAATCATCAAATCCAACTAAAGCAACATCATCCGGAATTTTAATATTTTTATTTTTTATTGTAATCAAAGTACCTAAAGTTAAATCAAGATTCGTTGCAAATATTGCATCTAAATTACTTGCACTTTCCAATAATTCTTTGGATAAATTAATTCCACTGGCTTTATCAAATTTTCCAAGCTTTATTAAGTTATCCATTTTTTTTAACCCTGCTTCTTTTAAAGCTTTTAAATAGCCGTTCAATCTATCCTGTCCCGTTGTAATGTCCAGTGGTCCATTTATTAATCCTATATTTTTATATCCCTTACTTATCAAATGATTTGTCGCCAGATATGCGCCTTTTTCATCATTAACTAAAACAGAATCGCAAATAATACCAGGAATCAGCCTGTCAATTAAAACAATTTTTGTTCCTGTCTTCAATAAATTATTTATGTAATCAGCATTTTTACCTGAAGGTATAAGCAATATCCCATCTACTCTCAGTGAATTTAGAATCTTCAGGTTTTTTAATTCCTTTTCAGGATCATCATTGCTATCGCAAAGTATTATATTATATCCATTTTTACTTGCGACATCTTCTATTGACTTAACTATTGTTGAATAAAATCTTGAAAAAACTTTTCCTACGACTATGCCTATTGTATTTGATCTTTTTTGTTTAAGACTTCTAGCTATAAAATTGACTTCATAATTTAATTCTTTTGCAGCATCAAGTACTTTTTGTCTAGTTTTTCCCCTTACATTGGACGTTGAACTTAAAACTCTTGTTACCGTAGCAGTTGAGACTCCCGCTTTTTTTGCAACATCTTTTATATTAACTTTCACAAAATATCCTTTTTAATAAAATGGAAGACTTCAAAAATTATTCAAAAGAAATTATTTGCTTTCTAATCTAATTGATAGATCAATATTTTTTACTCAAGTTAACGTTAACAAAATTAAAGTAATAATAAGTTTCTTTAGATTCTATGTCAAGATTTGATAAAAAAGATTTGATAAAAAAGATGTAATTACATGGCTTACCAGCTTTCTTATTTAACCACAATAATTATGCCCTTCATATCTGGATGTATTTCACATATATAATCATAAATTCCATCTTTATTAAAAGTAAAACTAAATTGCCCGCCGCTTATTATGATTCCACTGTTAAATGCTCCTGAATTAGATGCGACTGTATGAGCATAGCCGTCATTATTTATCCAGGTTATAGTTCCGTTAATCTTTATTGTTGTTTTACTTGGTTTAAATGTATCATTGACAATGATTATTTGTATTGCAGATGGAGCAGTAGTAGTTTCAGCAGTTGTCACAGCAGTTGTTTCGGGAGCAGACGTCTCTTCTGAAGTTTCTGTAGCCGGTATGGTTTCCTCTATATCATCTTCAGGCATTGAGCTTGCCTCATAACTTGCAGACTCTTGTAATTCTTCCATAGTGGTTTCTTCTGTTTGTGCAGTTTCTGCTGCCTGGGAAACAGAGCTTGCCTCATAACTTGCAGACTCGCTTTGGCTATTTTTAATATCCTTGGAACAACCTGCAAAAATAATAAATAAAATGTATAAAATTATTATTAATAAAGAAGTTAAGTATCTAAAATTTTTATATTTATTCATTTTTTATTAAGTCCTGTATTTTATACAACCCTGATTTTTTTATACCAGGGTTGTATGCTTCTTATTAATTTCTATAAAAACAAATTAATTATTTGATCTGACCTCTTATTTCACCGGCAGGATGTGCCAATGTATGTACATTGACATAAGTATTTCCAGCTTTAATTCCTGCTACAAGATCCATTATTGTTTTACCAGCCAATGCATCTTTTAGATTCTTTGCCATTATTGTACCCTCTGCCAATACTCCGCTGAATTCACCGGACTTAACCGTGTAAGTACCTGTTGGAAATAAAGCTACAACAACCGGTCCGTTTACGCCTGCCATTGCCCAATGAATGTGTGAGGCCTGAGGATCGATAATGTTATAAACAGTTATTTTATACCACAAAGATTTCCCATCTGAGCTAAGCATAAATACTGCACTTCCCATGGCTTCAGTTTGTACCGAGGGCACTTCATTTGCACCGGTTAAAATTGCTGAAAATGCTTGGCCTTTTGTCTCTGAGCTTGAAAATGGATATACACCAAAATTTTTACTGATCATTACAAATTCATCCGACTTTAAGAACCCGTCAAGAACTCCTTCTTTACTTAAGCCTGACATAACCCATGCATTCAGTCCTGCTGTATCAGGTTCCCTCATTAAAATAACCATATATAACCACTTTACAAAATCCTCATTACTGGCTGAAGAAACCATTTGTTTATTCTCTTCTCCCAATACTGCATTCCATACAAGGCTATATCCTGTTGCAGTTCCCTGATTTAGACGCATTACCCATTCATCCACTTCACTAGATGCAGCCTCCCTATTAAGAATGCTGTTATAGTACATCATCACAAATCCCGATGGTGTTTTTGAATAATCATCCATTTTCACACTGTCTCCAAAAACAAGTGAAGGTGAAATAAAAACTATTAAAAAAAACAGCATCATAGACAGAGGTAAAACTTTTATAAACCATTTTTTCATTTATTTTGACTCCTTCTTATATTGCTATAAAGATATCTAAAAACACAAAGCCAAAACTTCGTGAGAATTTTTTCTTTTAATTATTTAAAGTATAATCTGGCAGCATAATGATAGTAACGGCAGTTTGACTAGTTTTAGCCTGGTAATTAGTATAGTTTTTGTTTTAAATCAAGATAAGTATACTTTCAACCAAATTTAATAAACCATTCCTGTATATTGATTCAATAACTCTAAACTGGGAATTTTGAACTCTTGAAGAAACCCGGTAAAATAATTTTTAGCCAGACTTTAATGCTTAATATGGGTCAATAAGTTTTTTTATAACTGGTTTTTTTATTTTTTTCATTTATTCCTTTTAAATCTCTTAGAGCTCTATTGGTGAAAACTATCCTGTAGCTCAAGAGATATCCTCCAGATATTTATAATTACCTTTCTTGTAATCATTTCTGGCTTCCTTGATAGATTTCAAAAAATTCTCACTTGATAGAGCAAGTAAACCCTCTATCGCGTCTTCAATTGTATCTTTGACTGTAGAAGAAATTAAAGATTGGAATTCTTCAACAGTTAAATCTTTAATTTTTGATTTCATCTTTAATTTTTGATTTCATATTTAATAACCTTCTTAATTATTTACTAGATTTTTGATAACTTTATAATCAATATTACTAAAATTAACTTGAACTATAAATCACAATTGATGAATTCTGTAATTTGCTATCTAAAAATGTGGAGTTAGTTTATAAGCCAATTATATTAACTGGTGCGCAGTTTTTTACTTCACGCTGCCAAAGAGCGAAAGGGGTAAGAAATTGCAAGAACTTTCCTACTTCTTTTTCTTAAATATTTTTTATTGACATTACATATCAATATAAGTATAATATGTATGAAATTTAAGTAATATCATTATTTTTATAATTTATAAGTAATAAATATATATTTTAAATTTTTTAATGATTAAATGACAAATATCAATAGATCGTAGACTCAAATGTATCAAGACATCGTATACTTTATAGTTTAGCTAAATTTAAGGTCTTAAAAGGTAACTATGTAAATGAACTTAAAATTTATCAAATTTATAATATTTTTAGTTTCACGGTCTACGATGTATTGATAT
>JAMCVO010000341.1:0-2229 GCA_023475715.1 Actinomycetota bacterium | reverse complement strand
GATATATTAATAACTCTAAAAAGAGTCTACGATGTTATGATATTTATTAATTAAAATCTAAAGTCGGAAGATTAAAACTTAATGAATGATTCAATAATAGAAGTGGAAAACTTAACAAAAAAATTTGGCAATTTTATTGCTGTTGATCACATTTCTTTTACAGTAAAAAGAGGCGAAGTTTTTGGATTACTGGGCCCTAATGGAGCTGGTAAATCTACTATCATTAGAATGCTTACAGCTCTTACCCAGCCAACAGAGGGTCTAATTAAAATAGCAGATGTTGATATTCTCAAAAACATTAATAAAGTAAAAAAACAAGTTGGTTTAGTTTCAGAAAAATTAATAATGTATGATTATCTTACAGCTAGAGAAAATCTGCGTTTCTTTGGTCATCTTTACGATTTAGGTGGAAAAAGGCTTGAAGACCACATTAATAAATTGCTAAAAGATGTCGAGATGTGGGAATGGCGAGATCATAAAATTGGTACTTTTTCCACAGGAATGAAGCAGCGCATTAACATTATACGGGCATTGATTACTGATCCTGAAATTATCTTCATGGATGAACCAACGCTGGGACTTGATCCTCAAAGCACTCGAAGGGTTAGAGAATTTATTATTGATTTAAATAAACAAGATAAAACTGTTATTTTAACAACCCATGTTATGTACGAAGCTGATTTACTTTGTGACCGTATTGGAATAATTGATTATGGCAAAATTGTTGCTCTTGATTCGCCCGGAAATCTAAAAAAGAGCATCAATTCAAAAAAAGTCAACCAGGTAGAAATAGAACTATCAGTAATTTCGAATGACTTAATAAAAAAAATAAGGTTAATTCCCGGTGTTAATATCCAAGAAAAAAATAATAATCATTTAATAATAACATTTAATAATGAAAAAAATTTAAAATTAATCATTAATTTAGTAATGGAATTTAAAACTGATATTTTAAAACTCAATAATTTTGAGCCGTCCCTAGAAGATGTCTTTATTACTTTGACTGGTAGAAGCCTGCGGGATGAAACAGGGCAAAAGAATCAAAGCTGGCTAAGAAGAAGATTTGAAAAAAGAACAAGAATTGGTAATTTTTAATTTACTAGAGATAATTTATGAAAATAATAAAAAATTCTTTATATATTGCTCAAAAAGATCTATTAGATTTTAGCCGTTCAAGAATGCGCATTATAATTACTTTATTAATGCCATTATTTATGATGCTAGTAGGCGGTTTTATCTTCCCTAATCAAAATACAGTTAATAATATACCTTTGGGATTGGTAATTGAAGAAAAATCGCCAGTTGCTGATCAAATTATAACTTCCCTTGATGAGATCAATCAAAAAGAAAAACTCTTTATTTTTTATAATATTAAATCTACTACAGAAGCAAAAGATTTGCTTAATAAGGGAAAAATTAAAGGAGCTGTAATCATCCCGCAAGATTTTTCAAAAAAGATTAGCCAGAAAGACCAGGGAGAAATAATCATTCTTAGAGATGACACTGACCCTCAAATGGCAGCTTTGCTAACCAATAGCTTAGAAAAAATTCTTGGATCAATATCCAAGTCTTTAGGCATAGAAAATGTTTACCAATTAATCCGGATAACCGGTTCTAAATCTCCGATAAATGCTATAGCCATAATTGAACCTTTTATTATAAAAATTCAAGGGTTGTTTGAAGAAAATATAAATTATTTTCAATTTGTTGCACCCGGTATTATGATGATGGTTGTTTTAATGAGCATAATGACCGGACTGCCTCGAGCCATTTCTTTTGAAAGAGAAATAGGCACAATGGATGGTATGATGGCTGCCCCGATTTCAAGTTTTTCCATTATTACCGGAAAAACCATTGCACAGACCATACGCGGATTAATACAGGCAATAATAATCCTTTTACTTTCAATATTTCTTTTTAAAGTCAGGGTCAATGGCAGCATATTTTTAGTTTTTATACTTATCCTTTTGGGAGTATTGAGCTTTATCGGATTAGGCATTTTGCTAACTTCCATAGCCCGCGATCAAGAAACTGCCTCGATGTTAGTATCAACTTTTATGTTTCCTATGTTACTTTTTTCTGGAGTTTTATTTCCAACTGATCAAATGCCTCATTTTATGCAGTATATATCCCGTATTTTACCTTTAACATATGCAGTTGATGCATTAAGACGTGTGATGACCATCGGAGTTTCATTAAGTGTAGTTTCTTATGATATTATAATTCTTT
>JAMCVO010000310.1 GCA_023475715.1 Actinomycetota bacterium | reverse complement strand
AGGTTATGGTTGAACCAAATATGGCAATCCTTTTACCAATATTTCTCGCTTCACTTTTATCCTTTGCTTTTACCACATTTATTTCAATTATTTTTGTTGCTCCTTCACCGTCTTCGACAACTTTGAGTGCCAGAGATTTCAGTACATAGTAGAGAGCGCTTTTAAAATTTTCAAACTTCTCTCCTTTGCTCATTACTTCTATCCCGCTTGCGCCGTTAGCTATGACAAGTATCATATCATTTGTGCTTTGGCATCCATCCGTAGAAATGCAGTTAAAAGTGCCGTCAACGCATTCAAGCAAAGCTTCGTCCAGAAGTTCACTTGGTATTTTAATGTCTGTTGCAATAAATGACATTGTGGTTGCCATATTTGGTTCAACCATAACCGAACCTTTGCCTATTCCACCTATGATTGCTTCTGCGCCATCCTGTTTAAATTTTACAGCAATCTCCTTTGGATTTCTGTCAATTGTAAGTATTGCCCTGGCAGCATTATGGCCGTTATGTCTGTTCAGGTTCTTGCTGCAAATAATTATACCTTTTTCTATTTTTTCCATAGGAAGCTGTTGACCAATTCTTCCTGTTGACGCAACCAGAATATTCTCCTTATTCAAATTTAAATATTTTGAAGCAAGCTCAATAGTCAGCAGAGAATTCTCAATGCCTTTGCTGCCAGTACATGCATTGGATATTCCACTGTTTATTATTATTGCTTTTATATCCCTGCTTTTTTTTAACTGTTCCTTGTTTAAAACCACTGGTGCAGCAGCAAACTTATTTTTTGTAAACGTCCCACTGCAGGTTGATTGTTCGGGAGTGAATAAAATGCAGAAATCTTCTCTGAATTTTCGTATCCCGCAGTGGCATGATGATGCAAAGAAATTTCTTACATCTGTAATTGTTCCCTCATGAATTAATTCAAATTTACCATGTTCCATATTGCCAAATTCCATATTTACTCCAGACCTGATTGCTGATAACTGAGATATTTATGAATATAATTTGCATATTATACAAAAATATTAAATAATATACAATATTTATTCTTTTATTTCAGCAATTTACCCTTTATTCTTAATTGATGACTTAACTGTAAAACTTCAATTCCTTTTAATTTAAAATATCTCTATTTAAATTTTTTTGTTATTTCATAAAATAATATATTGAAAGACTATATATCAATTAAAGTTTCATACATAGCAAGAATATTTTTTACTGGCACATCCGGTTGAATATTATGTACCTGGCAGAAGACAAAACCTCCGCCTGATGACAAATCATCAACCCTTCTTTTCACTTCCTCCCTGACATCTTTTTCTGTTCCATAAGGCAGAACTTTTTGCGTATCGCAACCACCACCCCAAAAAGTTATATCTTTCCCGAATTCTTTTTTTAACTTTTTTGTATCCATGTTTGCTGCAGAAACCTGAATTGGATTTAATGCGTCAACTTCCATTTCAATTAAATCAGGAATAAGTTGGAATATCGAGCCACATGAATGAAGAAGCAGCGGTTTTTTACTTTTATTCTTTATATGTTTCCACAACCTTTTATGATATGGCTTGACCATTTCACGATAAAGGTCTGCGCTCATTTGGAGACTATTTTGTGTACCCAGATCGTCATTTACCTGGATAATTTGAACATATTTGCCAACTGCTTCAATATACCTATCAATTCTTGGAATATAAGCTTCAAGTTGCTTTTCAAATATCTTGTGCGCCAATTTTTTGTTCACTATAAGGTCCATCATAAAATTTTCAAAACCCCTTAAATCCTGTGCTGAAGCCAGTAAATGCACCCATAAGTTGCCAACAATTGCATAATCAGTCTCTACAGACAATTTTTCTGCTTTAAACTTTAAATCAGAAAAATTTTCATCATTATATTGAGGCCAGTCAAATGATTTAAAGAATTCCTTAACAATAGGGGTTTCAATACCACTCAAAGAATTGTTATTTTTCAATGGATGGAATACTGAATCAAAATAATATCCACCCTTAGGCAGCCTGGAAAGAATTGCTCCACCGCTATCAATAGTTACCATATCCCCATTTTCAAGCTTTTTTAAATTTACTTTTGCAGGAACTTCAACAACATGGTCTTTTTTAAATTCCCAATCCTTCCAAAATTTAGGTTCAATTAAAAGAGAGACTGCATCGGAACCAACAGCTTTAGTTACAGAACGTTCTACTTTAGCAATAAGCTGCATTAAGTCAAAAACTTGTGTTTTAGTTTGAATTCCAAAATATTTCTTTAATTTATTATATACAATCCAGGTTATGCCCGTAGACTCAGTAGAACCCAAATCTACAGGTACTCTATCAGATTCCTTATGGTTTAGCGCTGCTATGATTCTTTCTCTGTGTGTCATGTTTGGAAAAACTCGACAATTTATTTTTATTATCGGTTAAAACTTATTATATAATGCTGGGTTAGATGTGGCGGGAGTTGTAAAAGCTCTGAAATAATTCAGTGGTACACCAGTTCTCGACCCTACTGCTGATTTTTTCAAGAAAATCATTTTTATTTTTAACTTAAGATATTAATTGCTTTCTGCACAATAAACTCTGCTGTCAGCCCAAACAATTTCATTAGCTCCCATGGTTGCCCGGACTCGCCAAACCTGTCTTCCACGCCAACCATATCCATTACAAACTTATCGTTTATTTTTTTATTTCGTAAACCTATCCCTGCAATAATATTGCCAAATCCTCCAGTCTGATGTTCTTCTGCAGTAATTATCGTTTTAGTTTCAATTAGTGCATTTATCACAGCTTCTTTATCGATAGGTTTGACCGTATGCATGTTTATAACTCTTGTTTCAATATCGAATTCTTCTTTTAGGATATATGCAGCACGCAGTGCTTCGGTAAGTATTGGACCACATGCTATGATTGTAATATTTTCGTTTTCAGGTTTATAACCTGTAGAGGCAAATATTTCAAAAGCTTCATTAAATCTTGCATTTTTACCCCTGTAACGGAAAATGTTTGAAACTCCAAATTTGAAGACAGTCTCCTTGCTTGTTACAACAGGTGTGGCTTCCCTTGCCAGTCTTATTGCCGCCGGACCATATAATTCTTTTATTGCAAGTGTCGCTTTTTCTGCTTCTATACTGTCTGCTGGCACGACTATATTCATATTTGGCAGATAATAAAGGTTTGATATGTCTTCCAGGGTCTGATGGGTCGCACCGTCAGGCCCAACTGATACACCACCATGAGCGTCAACAATTTTCACATTATAATTATTATAGCAAACTGTCGTCCTTAGCTGGTCCCAGTTCCTTCCAGTGATGAAAACACCGTAAGAACCTATAAAAGGTATCTTGCCTTCCTTGGCAAGCCCGGCTGCAACTACAGTCATATTCTGTTCAGCGATGCCCATTGAAAAGAACCTGTTTTTTCTTTCCGGATGATTTGCATAAAAAGAGCTTATCTTAATTGAATCAGTTATGTCTGCTCCAAGGGCTACGACTCTTGGATCCTCGCCTGCTTTTTCAAGTCCATTTCCAAAACCTATCCTGTTTGCCACCATTTCAACCCTCATAGTATCCTGGCAGTTCCAGAAATAGTTTTTTGAAAACTTCGGCACCATTGCTTCAATTTTCGTATCAATGTTTTCCTGATAATTTCGGACATTTTCCAGCAGCTCATTGACTTTTTCATCAGTAAAATAATTGCAGCCTATATCTTTTAAAGCTACTTCCAGTGATTCGCTGCCTTTAATTCCATTCTTCGGTGCAATTCCGTGATAACAACAGACATTTTCTGCAAAAGATACGCATTTACCCTTCACAGTATATGCAATGATTACAATAGGACTCCCTTTTACATCTGAAGCTAAGTCCATGGTAGTTAATATATCCTGCATGTTGTGGCCATCGCATTCAAAAACCTTCCACCCGAATGAAATCCATTTTTCCTTTAAAGGTTCTATTTCCATAATGTCATAAGTATGCCCATCTATCTGCAGATAATTTCTGTCTATTATGGCTATCATGTTATCAAGCTTGTAGTGAGAAGCAGACATTGCAGCTTCCCATACGCTGCCTTCATCCATCTCTCCATCACCTAAAATGCAAAAGACTTCATAATTCTTACTTTCAAGCTTTGCACTAAGAGCTGAACCAACAGCAATCCCAAGTCCTTGTCCGAGGGAACCAGATGAAGCTTCAATACCTGGAAGCTTGAACCTGTTGGGGTGGCCGTCAAATCCTGAAGAAAGCCTCCTAAGTTTTACGATATCATCTATATTGAAATACCCTGACAATCCCAGAGCAGCATACAATGCAGGGGCTTTGTGCCCAGCCGACCAGAAGATTCTATCTCTATCTGGCCAGTTGGGGTTACGAGGGTCGTGCCTGACCTTTTTAAAATAAAGAGCAGTTGCAATGTCAATAATCGACATGGTTCCACCGGTGTGGCCTGAATTTGCAGCAGTTATTGCAATCATTGAATAAGCCCTCATTTTTTTTGCTATTTCCTCAAGCTCTTCAATAGAGTAGTCTTTTTTCGATTCTCCGATATTTGAATTTATAATTGGCAACTAACACACCTCCTGTAAGAATGGCATAAACCTTCATTTATTTATGTTCAATTATTGCATAAGCTAATTTTTATAAAAATTTTAAGTCCTACCGGTATAACCAGGCCATATTTTAATATTCTGCCATATGGTTGTCAAATTGCATTACTCAGCAAGGTTAGCATTTCCTTTGCACTTTCTATCTCGTCTTCTCTGGTTTTCAGTTTACCATCCAGTTTGAGCTCCAGCAGCTTTTCCAGGACTATTTTAAATTCTTTTGAGGGCCTGTATCCTAAATTTTTTAAGTTTTCTCCGGTAATTTCCAATCTGATATTGGAAAGTTTTTTTAAATATCTTTCAATATTATTGTTATAAACACCGCTTTCGCTGGCAATTATAGCTAAAAGCTCGTTCGGTAAATTATGTACCAGCCTAAATAATTTTGAATTACTGGTAATTTTTTCCCCAAGGTCTTTTCTAGCATTTTTAAACTTTTTAATAGTTCCAATTATGATTGAAGAGTCTTTGTTCTTAATTTTCATTTCATGGCACCATTGTTTTACAGAATTTGTATTGCTCCCCATAAATATTGCTGCAATTATCAGCCGCCATTTTTCAATTCTTTTTCCAAGTAAAACTTCCAAACTCGGGCATTTCTTCAGGACTTTTTCAATATAATAAATAAATTCACTGGTAATATCCCTCTTTATACCAATTTTTTTCAATGCATCAAGCTCATACAGCCTTCTTAAAGCTTCCCATGATTTTTCTTCATTTAAGATCAAAACAA
Organism: Actinomycetota bacterium; assembly: GCA_023475715.1. The sequence continues at coordinate 5,618 of JAMCVO010000310.1, read as the reverse complement.
GCTCATCTCTTATTCTAATTCCTATAAGTTTGGAAACAATGTTCATTTCAATTGCAGAAATTGCTAACTTTTCGGTTTGGCTGTCCATTTTGAAACCAAGCCTCTGCTCAAACCGTACTGCCCTAAAAATCCTTGTAGGATCTTCTATGAAGCTTAATTTATGCAGTACTTTAATTTTTTTTGCAGCAATATCTTTACGGCCGCCAAAGAAATCAAGAATTGAACCCAGATCATCTTTATTTAAGGATAAAACCAGAGTATTTATTGTAAAATCTCTTCTAGCCAGGTCCTGTTTAATGCTTCCCATTTCAACATCCGGAAGTGCAGCCGGCTTTTCATAATATTCGATTCTTGCTGAAGCTATATCGATGTGCTGCCCATTTTTTAAAATAAGGACTGCGGTTTTAAATTTTTCATAACTGTCAATACGCGCACTGAGTATCTCGCTCAACTTCCTGGCAAATATAATCCCATCTCCTTCCACAACAATATCGATATCAAAATTTTGCTTGCCTAAAAGCAGATCCCGTACCATTCCTCCTACAAGATAAGCTCTATACTTAAGTTCCCTTGCAGTGCTGGAAACTGCTTCAAAAATATTTTGAATATCCTTTGGAAACAGGCTGAATAATCTTTTATAATTCTGTTGTCTGAAAGGATATTTCAGGAAAGCAAGGCCATGCAGATACCTTAATATATCTTTTCTGGTAACTATCCCGACAATTTTACTCTTATTGATTATCGGTATCCTGCCTATTCCATTCTCTATCATTAGATTCTGGATTTCATCTATCGTTGTATTAAGATTTGCAGTAATTATTCCATGCGATTTGAACCCCTTTACAGGAGCATGTGAAAGACCGTGCTTTATGGCTTTATCTATATCTTTTCGGGTAATGATCCCGACAAGATTTCCACCGTCATCAACAATTGGTATTCCCGAATGGCCGTACTTCTTTAAAATCTCATTTACCTTATAAATACTTTCTTCCTCATTTATTACCCTTATAGGATAGGACATTATGTCTTTTGCAGTTACGGGCTGTTTTATATATTTTTGCAGCGAAGAAATTATTTTGCTCTCAATTTCACTAAAACTTAAATCCTTGGTAATGCCAGACGAAGCCTGAGGATGTCCGCCGCCTCCGACTGCCATTAGTATCCTGGATACATCAACATCCGAATCATCGCTTCTTGCCACAATATATGTCTTTTCTTTCATTTTTACCCAGCAAAATACTATAGCAATATCTTCAACCTGTGCAAGTTTCCTGGTAAGAACTGAAAGACCTTCAATAAACTTATCAGTAACAGCATAGGATATTATTATTTCTTTTTCGTTTATTTTTAATTTCCTGCAGTTGGATATTAGTTTTTCAAGCAATTTGTGCTGCTCATCTGAAAGTGACAGATTTAAAAATTTCGATATGACAAATAAATCCGCTCCATTTTTTAAAAGATATGATGAAACATTAAAATCTTTCTGGTTGGTAGCGGGATACGTAAATGATCCGGTATCTTCGTAAATGCCAAGTGCAAATAAAGTAGCTTCAAGTGGCGTAATTGTGATTTTTCTTTTTTTAATTATATCCACAAGTATGGAAGTAGTGGCACCTATTTCTTCAGAATAATCAAGCCCGTAACTGATATCTTCCCTGGATTTCCTGTGATGGTCATATATTATTATTTCAACTTTTTTTGTTTCAATTAATTCTTTGACTCGTCCAAGTCTCCCCGGTATCCTTGTATCAATCATTATGATTTTTTTTACGTTTTTTAAGTCAATATCTGCAGGTTCCAGAAATACAGGCAGAGAGTCTTCGTATAAGGCTAAAAATTTTCTTACGTTTTGATTAATAGAAGTTGGCAATACTATTTTTGCATCAGGATATATCTTACTTGCAGCTATCATGCCGGCAAAAGAATCAAAATCGGAGCTTACATGAGTTACAATAATTTCCATATCAGGCTTAGTCTACATATTTTTCATAGCAAACTACTTCTGACAAAGATTTCCTTCCCCTTTTAGATGGGTCAACCGTAGAAGCAGGATATCCAACAGGAGTAAGCGCAACAACTCTTACGCTTTCCGGTATTCCCAGTATTCCTTTTACAAGATTTTCTTTAAAGGATCCGATCCAGCAGGTCCCAAGTCCCAGTTCCGTTGCTGCCAAAATAAGATGCTCCATTGCAATTGCAACATCAATTGGAAAACTGTTCATATAGCCTCCCATAACTCCATATGCTTCTTCTTCCTTTGCACAGGCAGCTATTATAATGGGGGCTTCCGAAATGAATGACTGATTGTTACACGCAATCGAAAGATCTCCTTTTTTTTGCTTTCCCTTTACAACGACAAGTTTCCAGGGCTGAAGATTTTTTGCTGATGGTGCCTTTCTGAAGGCTTCTAATATATAATCCAGTTTATCATCTTCTACTTTGTCAGATTTATATGATCTGATGCTTCTCCTATTTGTAATTATTTCCATGAGACAATTAAATTTTCTCAACTACATACGCTCCCATTTATAGAGTTGCCCTGTCCATCTTAAGAAATAATTTTTACGGTAATCATAAATATGATATTTAGACTTAATGAACCTTTTTATATTATATAGTTTATGTTATCAATTGCTATAAGGAATTTTCTGTTTCTTTTTTATACAGCTCCATTAACTTGCGGGTGACAGAGCCTGGAATTTTATTTTCAACCTTATAAATATCGATTTCTTTAACAGGTATTATTTCCATTAAAGAATTTGTTAAAAAAACTTCATCAGCTCTTATTATATCAAAATAATGGATTCTTCTTTCACTGACTTTTATATTATTTTTCCTGCATAAATTAATTACAACCTGTCTTGTAATACCCGGCAGGATATTCTGTGTTAATGGAGGGGTAATGACTTTGCTGTTTTTTACATAAAAAATATTGGACATGGAACCTTCAAGGATCAAACGGTCTCTTGTTAAAAAAATTCCTTCCAATGACTGTTTGCCGTAAGCTTCATTTCTTACATATATATTTTCGAAATAGTTTAGCAGTTTGAACCTGTAAAGGTCATTGCCAATTGCACTTCTTTTCAAATCCGAAGTAGTAATTTTTATGCCATTTTTATAATACTCATCAGGATAGGGATCCAGTTTTTTTGCAATTATTATTAAATTCGGTTTAATTTGCAGGTCATAACGAAATCTATTACCATATCTGTTACGTGTGACTATTATTTTTATATATGCGTCATGTTGCAAAAGGCTATTTTGGGATAGTAATTTATATACAGCAGATTTAATATATTTTTTATCAAAGTGTGGGTTATACTTTAATTGTTTAAGAGAAGAGAATAGCCTGCTGATATGTTCTTCCAGCTTAAAGAGCTTTCCTTTATAACCTCTTAGAGTCTCAAATACCCCGTCACCATACAGGAACCCGACATCATCTATAGAAATCCTGGCACTGCTGCTGAATATAAATTTACCATTGATAAAGGTATTGTTAAACATTGGGTCATGCAAACACTTTTGTAATAATATTAGCTAAAATTATAGCACAAAGCCTCCCGGAGTTTTATCAGCTTATATTTAAAAGATTCTTTAACTCAAAAAACCTCAAAGCTTCCTGAAGTGCCTTTCCCTTATCAAGGGTTTCCTGGTATTCATCTTCAGGATTTGAATCTTCTACAATACCGCCGCCAACATTATAATAAAGCTCCCTGTCTTTTATTATAAAAGTTCTTATGACTATATTGAAATCCATTGTTCCATTTATGCCTGCATATCCTATTATTCCGGTGTAAATGCTTCTTGTTGTGGGCTCAAGCTCATCTATGATCTGCATCGCCCGTATTTTTGGTGCGCCGGTAATTGATCCTCCGGGAAACATCGATTTAATTATGTCAGCAAAATCATAACCTTTTTTAACTTTTCCGGTAACAGTTGATACAAGGTGAAAAACCCGGGCATACTTCTCAATAATGGCGTGCTCTTTTACATTTACAGTGCCATACTGGCAAAATTTTCCAAGATCGTTGCGCTCAAGGTCAACTATCATATTCAGTTCAGCATGGTCTTTAATACTATTTTGCAGCTCAGTCATATATTTTATATCTTCGCTTTCATTACTCCCCCGGGGTCTCGTGCCTTTAATAGGCCTGGTTTGGATAAAACCATTTCTTAAAAACAAAAACCTTTCAGGAGAAGAGCTGCCTATTTTGACTTCAGGGAAACTCAGGAATGCTGAGAAAGGAGCCGCATTTATTTGTCTTAATATGTAGTATAAATTATAAGGATCGACATCCAGGATACATTTAAACCTTTGAGTGATATTTACCTGATAAATATCACCATTATGAATATACTCTTTTGCTTTTTTTGCAACTTCCAGGTAATTGGTTTTGGTAAAATTTGAATCAAAGACAACTTCTTTGATTTCTTTCTTAATACAGTCCTGCACTATCTTGCTTTTTATCTTCTCCGAATTTATTTCTTCTTCAAATCTGCAAGCACTTTCTTTTATTTCATTAATTAATTTTATTTTTTCTTTATTAATAATTTTAGTAATTTCATAATCGCTGATACCCTTGTAAATTAAATTTATGCTGTCTTGGAAGCAATCACGGAAATAATCTGGAACCGATCCGCTTGTTTTGCTCATTTCTTTATGATTGGCTACAAAATTTTTTATAAAAAACCATTTTTTATTATCAATATCATAAGCCATTAAGTTATCGTAGTATGCCATTATATATAAGGGTAGGAGAATATCATCTCTGGCCTTCTGCGGTAACTTCTCAGTGTAATTTTTCAGATCGTATGAGATATATCCTGCAAGCCCTCCTATAAAATCCGGCAGATTGCTTTTTTCAGTATTGGCAGAATCATTTTCTGAAGCAAAATGATAAATTATATTATTTTGAGCAATTGATGCATTTGAGATTTCTTTTAAAAATAACAAGGGATTAATATTAAAAGTTTGCTGTTTTCCTGACAAGCAGTTTAAAAATGTACTCTTTTTCTCATAGCTTTTTATGATAAACCTGGGTTTCCAGCAAACATAAGAAAATTTTGAATATTTATCCGGAACCAGGCTTGAATCAAAAAAGCATATGTAGCCATATCTTCCTGTTGAGTTTAAAAGATAAACCAGATTTTCAGGTAAAATATCGATTTTAATTGGTATTATTGTTGAAATAATATCCATATCAAAAAATATAATCTAATTAAACTAAAACTTATAAAATTCTTAAAGAAAAAATGTTTTAATAATAATATACTATTTTTATTTTTTTGAAAAAATAGCAAATATTTAATATAATACTCCGTTATGATTCATGTTGAAAATTTAACAAAAAAATTCGGAAATATTATTGCAGTTGATAATATTTCTTTCAATGTCCAGGAAAGTAAGATTTTTGGATTTCTGGGACCAAACGGGGCAGGCAAAACAACAACCTTAAGGATGCTTTCTACTTTAATTCAGCCCACAAGCGGGCATATTGTAATAAATGATCATGACTCCCGAAAAGATGGTGAATACATAAGATCAATCATTGGCCTTCTTACGGAAACGCCCGGAATGTATGAAAAAATTTCTGCTTATGAAAACTTGAATTATTTTT
>JAMCVO010000032.1 GCA_023475715.1 Actinomycetota bacterium | reverse complement strand
ACAACTGGCAGTATGGCTACAATGGAGTGGAACCGTCTGCCGCTATATTTACCTCTTTACCATCAATTGCCAGAGGACTGGATATTCCCGGAGTAAATGATGCTCTCTCCGGTTTATCCCTTATATTCCATAAACCTAATGCTACTGATCCTGCTGTTATTTTAAAGATGCTGCAGGATTTTACTGTTAAATACATTATTTTACATAAGGATATGGATTGGAAGAAAATGGCACTGGAGGATCCTGAGCAGGAAAAAATGATTTTAGATAATCTTCCTTATTTAGAAAAGAAAGGCATATATGACAATTTGATTATTTATGGGGTCGTACCCGAACGCTTCCAACCTAAAATTATTATTTCTGGCAATTTTGAATTAGCTTCTTTAAATCCAAATGGCAGTATTTTTTGGCCTTGGATGATAGCAGATACAAATAAGGATATGGTTACTGCTATGGATCAAAAGTCACAGGCTCAGATTTTAAATAAAACTAAAGGTAAGATAATTTTTCCTACTCAAAGCTCTTTTTCCCGTCAGGAAAACTCTTCTTCAGATATCAAGCAGATCACTCAATTTAATATCTCTTCCTCCGGCACGTATGAACTAGTATTAACCGGCGCACAAACCGACGGCGCTTATCTGAACGGGTTTAATAAATTAGATTTGTTAATTGATGGGACGCCGATTTCTTTAACAAGGACTATTAAGGGTCAGTTAATTTCGTTTGGGAGCCTTAATCTCAATGCAGGTAGCCATGAAATTATTTTTTTACCCCCGGAATCAATTAACTTATTCCCGAGTTTTAATTTAGTTCAAGCATCTGAAGATGTTAAATTATTAGATAATTCGATAATCCAGATTAGTGCTTCAGCAAAAAATCTTCAATTTATCGCCGGTGAACTTTTAAAAGTATATGGTGGGGATGTTTATAACATAAGTTTTGAATATAAGTTCGCAGGAAAAAAAGGATTTTATCTTCTAATGGCACAAGATACTGACCCGGATAAAATGAATCCTGCGCTTGCGGAATTGAACAAAGTTGAATCGGATAAATGGCAACAATATAATAATATTTTAAGTCCCCTTAGACTAAATACTCAAAAATCAGCATTGGAAATTGTCTTTAATCCGGAAACAAGCCAAATTTTGGATACCCAGTCAATTTTGCAAATACGCAATATAAAGGTAGAGAGGTTATTTAATAATCTAGTTTTTTTGAGACAGGAAAGTATGGAACAAATTGATACCCTTAATGGGTTTGTTGATAATTACGAAAGAATAAATGCCGGATTTTATGAAGGGAAATTAAAAATCATCAAGCCGGCTTTGCTTATTTTTAAGGAAACATATCATCCGGGATGGAAACTTGAATTATCGGAAAATATTTCTCAAGGAAAGAAATTTAGAGTTGAAAACCATTATTTGGGAAATTTATATGCGAATGCTTGGTTCGTAGATAAACCCGGAGATTACAATTTTAAAATTATTTTTGAGCCCCAAAGTTATATTACCAAAGGAGTGATTATTGCAATATCTTCTTTGGTTGGAATAATTTTGTTAGCAGTTTATAATGTCTTAAAGATTAATAGAAAGAAATGACTCTTTTTTTAGCGGTAGAAATATCAATTATTCTGGCTGGCTTGATACTTATCTTGGGACATATTGGTGTAGCTAATAAAATTCTAATTGGGACATTTCTCATTATTTTTTTTGCAGTTATAAAATATCTGTCCGGACTTTTTAAAAATGATAAAAATTCATAAATATTTCTCTACAAATAAGGCATTTTTTATTACTTTTTTTATAATTGTAAGTTGTTTTTGGATATTCTGGTATCCGGGAGTAAAAGTAGCTACTGATTATCATTTGCCTTTTAATGCAGGTTTTCTAGGTGTATTCCCTTGGAGCTGGAGGAGTTTTGATGTCGCAGACGGTTTAGGTGAATACACAACCTTTACTCTTTGGAGTCAGCCGCTTCTTTCTTTTTCAGAATTTATGAGTTCTATTTCTTTAGGTAGCGAGTTTCAGGCTAAGTTAATGGGAATAATTATAATATTTTTTGGTGTTCTGGGAATCTGGAGATTGTTGAGTTATCTAAAAATTAATGATTGGGGCAAAAGCACAGCCACAGTATTTTTTATATTAAACAGTTTTTTTCTATTAATGTTTGACGGGGGACAATTTTCCTTGAATTTGGCCTATATTACTTTACCGTTTGCAGTTCTTAGTTTTATGAAATTACTGGAATTTTCCAAATGGAGGGAAAGAGTAAAATTTGCGTTAATAATTTTATTAATTTCAATTTTTGATATCAGGATAATTTTTTTGCTGGCGATTATATTAGGATGCTATTTTATATTTAAATTATTTCTCTTGTTAGATCGGCATAATGTGATTAATTTATTCGAGAATCTCTTTCTCTCCTCTTTGTTTACAGCGTTTGTATTAATTGGGTTTCATTCATATTGGATAATTCCTTCTCTGCTTGCTAAAACACCACAATTGCCTGTAACCTATAGCCGGTTAGCTCAAGTTGATTTTTTGAGTTTTTCTTCCCTCGGTCATTCGCTACTTTTGCAGCAACCGCATTGGTATAAGAATGTATTCGGTCGGATCAGCCAAATAAAATTTGAATTTATATTGATTCCACTGATTGTATTTTTATCTCCCATTTTAATCAAAAAAAACCGCAGTATTGGTTTTTGGCTTTTGATTGCTTTGTTGGGAATTTTCTTTTCCAAGGGTTCTCAGGATCCCCTTCCGGGTATTTATTTGTGGTTATTCGGACATATTCCGGGTTTTTCTTTATTCAGGGACCCGGTGAAATTCTATTTTTTAACAGCCTTGGCTTATAGTGTTTTGATAGGATTTGCGGTAAACGCCATGAATAAACTGGCATTTAAAAATAAAATTGCCAATCGTGGCATTAGGATTATTCCTTATTTAGTTATACTGTATTTATTTATTCTGGCCAGGCCAATTTATTTAGGATGGATGACAGGAATGATTTCCCAACCGGTCTATTTAAATGAATTTGGCCAGTTAGCAAGTATTCTGAAAAGCGACAAAAACTTTTCCAGGGTTGTATGGCTACCAATTACACGGCCGTTGAGTTTCGTGAGTTTAGATCACCCGCCGCTCGAAGCATCAAGATTACTTGATAAAAGACCTTTTGCTGTTGGTACAAAAGGAACCTATGAAACGCTTAATTTTTTGAGAGAAGCTTCTTTTATGGGTGAAATTTTTGATGTTGCGGGGATTGGGTATATCGCAGATCCCTATCTTGATCTAAGAAGAGATGATATGCATCCGGATAATATTAAGTATTATTACACATTTATTACGCAGTTATCGGAAAGGCCGTGGCTTTCTTTAGTTAATAATTCTTACATCCCGCTTTTGAAAACAAAGGAACACCAGGAAATGTTTTTTGCCGCACCAAATATATGGTGGGTGATCGGATCTGACAATATTTATAATGATTCAGCTAAAAATCCGAAGCTAAAACTTGCAAAAAATGCTTTAATTTTTGCAGAAGAATCTCAAGCTCTAGGTAAAAGGATTGATGAACTTCCGGATGCAAAGATTGTTCTTAATAATAAAACAGAGTTAGATTTGGCAGCCAGTTTTATAGATCTTTCTAATATAGTTTTTCCAGCAAAAAATCTTGATTTTAAACCCAATGAAGCCGGATGGTGGAAAAGGGAAGCTGCTGATCTTATTGACTGGCGCAATTTTTTAAGAGAAAAATATGGAATTGTAACCCAAGATTTTGATCTGGGTGGTGGATGGGCTGTAGGGGAGGGGAAGAGACAATTTACAATTTACAATTTACAATTTACAAAAGAAAAAATACTTTTGGCTAGAGTAATGGGGAGTTCAAGAAGCGGGAAGTTAAAGTTTTATCAAAATAATCAGATAGTTGGAGAAGTTCCAACAAAGATTAATGGAAATGCCAATGTCAGGTGGTTTGAAGTTGGAAGACTAGCACGAGATGGGGAAGTCACAATTAAATCAGAAGGGGATATTAATGTAGTGAATGCTTTGGCAGTCCTACCTGATGCTGATTTATTAAAATATCGCCAGAGAGCTAAGGAATATCAGGATCAAGGAAGGATTGTCGGCTTTGATGAAAAAAATACTAAAGAAAACTCTGCGGATATTTCCTTTCAGCAAATTAATCCTACAAAATATAAAGTTTCTGTTCGCAATTTAACCTCACCTGTTCTGCTTGTGTTTTCACAAAATTTTGATCAATTATGGAAAATGCAAAATCAACCGGCTCTTCCAGTTTACAGTTTATTAAACGGGTTTCCGGTCCAAAAGGACGGCGAGTACACAGTTGAATTTGAAGCACAAAAATATGTTTATCCCGGTTTAATTATTTCCGGAATTACAGTTTTAACTCTGGTCTTTCTTTTAATTAAAGGAAGTAAATCTCCAGGTTCTGAGCTATAATAGATAAGAAATCAGATAATGAAATTATCTCTCAAGTCTATCATTGGTACTGTCACATTCAGACAGTCGCAGATAACCATCGTAGGAACAATTATAAATGGCATTTTAGGCGCGATCTTTTATATTTTATTGGCAAGATTTTTAGGACCTTCCGATTTTGGATTAATGATAGTTTCAATAACTACTCTTACTTTGATTGCAGATATTGTAGATTTTGGAACTAATACCGGATTAGTCCGTCATGTTTCGGAAAGCTTAAGTTTTGATCGAGAAAAATCATTAAAATTCCTTAAGTTGGCGATAGAATTTAAATTAGCAATATGGCTAGCGGTTTTATTAGTTGGTTTTTTCTTATCCCCCTTTATTGCAAAAATTTTATTTAATAAGGAAGCTCTTGTAACTCCTTTAAGATTGGTGATGATTGGGGTTGGAGGAGCATCGCTTTTCTCGTTTGCCTCCTCAGCCCTGCAAGCCTTTCAAAGATATTTTATATGGAGTGCTGTTAATATCACTAGTAATTTTTTAAGAATTGTTTTTATTTTACTGCTGTTTTTTTCCGGTAATATGAATCTGTCTTCCGGTTTAATTTCCTATATTGCGATGCCTTTTTTAGGTTTCTCAACGGCACTTTTGTTTTTGCCGATTAGTAAAATATTACTTGTTAAGCAGGAGTCAAGCATCGCAAAACAATTCTTCCACTATAATCTTTGGGTAGCTATTTTTACCATAATAGCTGCAGTTTCCGCTCGCTTGGACACGTTTTTATCTGCCAGGTTGCTTACCAGTTTTGAAATAGGACTGTATGGTGCAGCCAGTCAATTGGTTTCTATTATTCCGCAACTCGACAGCTCATTAGGTGTTGTAGTAGCTCCTAAGTTTGCATCTTTTCAAGATAATAAACAGATGTTAGCTTATTTTAAAAAAGTTCAGTTCTTAGTTTTGGGTTTTGCTTTTTTAGGCATATTAACCATTCCTTTGGCAGTTTATCTTATACCGATAATATTTGGCCAACAATACCATCAGGCGATTCCCCCGTTTGTTATATTGGTTTTAGCAATGCTGATCTTTTTGATTTCGCTTCCAATTCATAGCGGCATTATTTATTATTTTGCGAAACCTAAAGTGTTTGTTTGGGTGTCGATGGGACACCTGTTAATAACCGGATTTTTAGGTTATTTCCTAATTTCTAATTATGGTGTTATCGGTGCGGCAATAACGGTTTTGATAGGTATGATTTTTAATTTTCTGGCTCCCCTATTCTGGTTTCTCTACAAGTTGAGAAAAGGAGTTAAGTGAATGCCAAAAAAAACTATCTGGGCAAATTGCATTATTAATAATGAGGAAAATTTCATCTGGTTTGCCATTATGAGTGTGGTGGATTACGTTGATAAAATTCTAATATGGGATACAGGTTCAACTGATAAAACTGTCGAAATAATTAAAGAAATTAAAAAGATTAAAGGAGACAAAATCCTTCTAAAAGAAGTAGGTAAAGTTAATATTTGGGGATTTAGCAAGATGCGCCAGGCTATGCTTGAGGAATCAAAGTGTGATTGGATTCTGCTTTTAGATGGGGATGAAATTTGGTGGAGGGATTCAATCAACAAATTAGTCAAAAAGATTCATGCAGAAGATTCAGAGATCGAAGGAATAGTTGTACCGGTAATTGTGCCTGTTGGCGATATCTATCATATGCAGGAGGAAGCGGCCGGACAGTATGAAATTTTAGGCCATAAAGGTCATTTTAATCTAAGAGCGATAAGTAAAAAAATATCGGGTCTTCATGTAGATTGGCCATATGGGCGGGAAAGTTTTTTCGATGAAAATAAATTACCGGTTCAGGAAAGACCGAAGGTGGTTTTTTTGGATGCCCCTTATTTGCATGTAACTCATTTAAAAAGATCCAATTCGAAAAGAATATTTGATAAATATAAACTTGAATTAGGAAGCCAAGTTGCTCCGGATTTTCAGTACCCGGAAACATTTAACAAAAAATATCCCCGGATAGTTTCCTCTCCCTGGCTGAAGATCTCCGGACTTAGATTAATTGAAGCGAGACTGCTAACACCGTTAAGAAAACTTAAAAGGAGGCTGCTTTGAGTAATGATAGCGATATCCAAACACTGGAATCCATGAGTCAGGCGGTTTGGTACAACCGGTGGATAGTCGGTAAATTCGATAAGTATCTTAAGGGAAAGATATTAGAGGTAGGTTGTGGAATAGGTAACTTTACTAAAATTTTAACAAACTACGGCGAAGTCTTTGCAATAGATATAGATAGGTATTATATAGCAGAGGTAGGTAAGGCTGTAGGCGATAGGGTAAAGGTGCAATTGGGAGATATAGGAAAGAGTACAGATTTTTTTAATGGTCAGAAATTCGACAGCATTATTTGCTTAAACGTTTTAGAACATATTAAAGAAGATAAGGATGCATTAAAGAACTTGTATTACCTCTTAAACAAAGAGGGGATTTTGGTATTACTTGTGCCGGCCCATGATTTTTTATTTGGGAAGATTGATAAATCCATAGGTCATTACAGAAGATACGATAAGGCAAAGTTAAACAAATTAGTGACAAATGTTGGTTTTAAAATTATCAATGAAAGAATTATGAATATGCTGGGCGGTATAGGTTGGTGGTTTTCTTCTAAATTATTTGTAAATAGTAAAGTGGATACAAACAAGATAAAAATTTTTAATTTACTCGCGCCGATAATCTTGCCGATTGAAGATATGATTGAGCCTCCAATGGGTACTTCTATTTTGATGGTGGCTCAAAAATGACCAGATTCTTATCATAAAAAATAAATATGATACTTTCAGTAATTATTCCGGTTTTTAATGAGGAGAAAACCGTAGATGAGCTTTTAAGAAAAGTTACCCTGGTAAAACTACCGCCGGGATTTCAAAAAGAAATAATTGTTGTTGATGATGGGTCGACTGATAAATCAAGATTAGTAATTCAAAACTCAAAGTTAAAAGGAATAAAAAAAATATTTCACGAAAAAAATGCAGGAAAGGGAGCAGCTATTAAAAGCGGTCTTAAAGCTGCAGGGGGAGATTTTATTATTATCCAAGATGCGGATTTGGAATATAATCCGGAAGATTACGCTAAATTATTGCAACCGTTATTAGATAAAAAAGCAAAAGTTGTTTATGGTACAAGACTTTTGAATTATCCATTAAAATTTTGGGGTCCGAACAAGACTGTTTTACCTATTCATTTGTTAGCAAATCATTTTTTAACTTTTTTGGTTAATCTTCTATATGGATCGCATTTAACAGATATGGAAACCTGTTATAAAGTATTTGCAATAGAGGTATTAAGTAAACTTGATCTTGTATCAGATAGATTTGAGATTGAACCTGAAATTACAATTAAAACTATAAAGTTAGGCTATGATATTTTTGAGGTCCCCATCATTATAAAGCCAAGGGGTTATGAAGAAGGGAAGAAAATTAGTTTTTCTGATGGAGTACAAGCTGTTTTGACGATTTTACATTATCGTTTTTTCAAAGTGAGATGAATAAGTTAGACTTTCTGAAAAAATATAAAGTATATATTTGGTTAATTTTAATTTTCTGCATTGCGCTTTTTTTGCGAGTTCACAGGTTGTCTGACATCTATGTTTTTAATCTGGATGAAGAACACCAAGCAGTATACGCTTGGACGCTGGTTAAACATCTTCACAAGATTTGGATAGGTATAGCCGCATCGCCTATGGAGTTCTACTTGGGGCCATATTTTACTTATTTTACCGCTTTGCTTTTGAGCATATCCAAGGGAGATCCGATGATCACCGCCTATTTTGCAGCTGTAACAGGTTCAATTACTTCAGCGGTTATATTCATTGTTGTTTGGAGGCTTTTCAGCTTCACTGCCGGTGTTATTTCTTCAATTTTATATGCAACCTTACCTTTATTTATTTTTTTCGACCAGAAATATTGGAATCCGATGTTTGTACCTCTTATTGTTGTTCTTCTTTATTTAACTTTAAATTTAGTTAAAAAATCAAAGTGGTGGTGGATAGTATATGCCATTCTTTTAGGTATTGTTTTGAATACTCAACTAGCTCCCTTGCCGCTATTCTTTATTGGATTGTGGCTTTTTGTAAAGGGAGGTTATTTTAAGGATTTAAAGTTATTTTTTATATGTTTGTTAACTTTTATGTTGTTTTATTGGCCCCTTTTAGTTTTTGATTTTAATCATAACTTTAGCAATATGAAAGCACTTGCCCCACTTTTCAAAAAGAATACCGAGATAAAGACTACTTTTGATCCTGTTACAAAATTTAATTCTCTATTCGATAGTTTAGGGAGATTTTGGTATTTAAAACCCGGCAGTCCCAACGCTGATGAGATTAATTTCGGGTGTACATCTCTTTCTCATGCAAACGATTATGAAATAATTGACAAATATACCCAGAGAACAAGATCTCCGTTGTGGTTATCTTTGATATCAATTTCATTGTTTGTTCTTTTTTACCGGCTAGTATTTAAAAAAAGGAATTCAAACTTAAAATTATTGGCTGTTTTCTACCTGGTCTTTTTTTCGTTTTTTATGATCTATCCGGGCGGAGCATTTGAATATTATTATCTCGGTTTTTTAACATTGTTTACCTTTGTTCCTGGAATTTTAGTTGCAAATTCCAATAGGAAATTGAAACCACTGCTCTTCGTAATAATTAGTGTAATAGTTTTGATTGGAGTGAATACAACTTTGCGGACTTCGGACGAATTTAGTCTGCGACCCAAAAAGTTGCTCATTAAACAGGTAATGGATATTATCGGTAATGAACCTTTTTCTATTGACGGAAGGGGAATTTGTCATAATTACGAGGGTTGGAGATATCTTTTTAAGATTTACGGTCGGCTGCCGGTGCAGAGTTATAGCGATAGAATTTATGGTTGGATATACACGGAAGAAATTAAAGATGAAAAGCCTGTTTATACGGTTATTCTTTCCGAAGACCGTATACCGTTAAAAGAAAATTTTACTAATTTGCCTTCAATAAAAGTTGGCGGTTACAGGGCGTATGTCAAAAAGAATATACTTTAAGTATTAAAATATGAAAATTGCATTTTTAAGCAGATATCAAAATACGGTTAGCAGGGGAGCTGAAACCTTTGTTTTTGAATTATCAAAACGACTTTCTAAAAATTTTCAGGTAGATATATTTACAAGTAAAGACGCTGATTGTATCCATAAAATTATCAGAGGAAATTATGACATTGTGATTCCGATGAATGGCCGTATACAAAGTTTAAAAACTTCTCTAGGTAGGATTATAGGCGGGTATAAACTGTTAATAACGGGACAAAGCGGTATTGGCAAAGATGATATCTGGAATATAGTAATTGCTAAGCCGGATATATTTGTGGCCTTGACCGATCGTAGTTATAAATGGGCAAAAAGCTGGGCTTGGGGCACTACGATTGTTAAAATTCCCAACGGAGTTGATTTAAATAAATTTCAACCAATTGGACCAAAGATAAATCCAGATCTACCGAAGCCGATTATCTTGTCGGTAGGAGCGCTGGAATGGTATAAATTTCATGAAAAACTTATCAAAGCAGTGAGTAAACTTAAAACTGGTTCGGTTTTAATTGTAGGGGAAGGACCGTTAAAATCCCGGTTAGAACAATTAGGGAAAAAATTATTAAATGGAAGATTTCGAATTGCCCAATATAATTATGCAGATATGCCGAAAATTTATCGTGCTTGTGATCTTTTCAGTTTGCCTTCCTGGGATAGTGAAGCTTTCGGAATTGTTTATCTGGAAGCGTTATCTTCCGGTCTTGGTGTAGTAGCTCCTGATGACGAATCAAGAAGGGAGATTGTAGGCGGGGGCGGTTTATTCACAAATGTTGATGATCCTGTCCTGTATGCGGAATGTATAGAAAAGGCCTTGAAAATTGATTGGTTAAAAAGAGCAAGAAACCAGGCAGAAAATTTCTCTTGGGAAAAGATAGCTTTGGAGTATGAAAAATTGATGTTGAATATTACCGAAGCAAGATAGTAATTTATAATGTATTTATGAATTCTGATTTATCCGTTTTTTATGAAAATTCAAAAAGATTGCAGTATAATCCCAGCTCTTGTTTTATCAGAAAAAGAACCGGCATAAAAAGGCTGGTTGCTTTTGAAGACAGATTTGAAGAAGTTAAAAAAGTATTGGAAAAATTAATAGCGCAAAAGGATAGAGTTCCGCTTAAAGTATTGGATATAGGGGTAGGAGATGGTATTTACGAAGCTATTTTAGGGAATTATTTTAGAGAAAGATGTGAATTTTTCGGAATTGATATAAGCAAAGAGCAGGCTGCCAGGGCAAAAAAATATTTGAAGGAAATAAAAATAATTGATATTAATTCAAAGGATCTGCCATATAAAAACAACTATTTTGATATAGTTATTGTATCCGAGATTCTGGAACATGTTTTTTATCCTGAAAAAGTATTGAATGAAGCACAAAGAGTTTTAAAAAGAAACGGATAAATCAGAATTCAT
>JAMCVO010000484.1 GCA_023475715.1 Actinomycetota bacterium | reverse complement strand
ACGAATATCTCTACTTTTATCATAATGATAGAATACATGAAAGTTTAGGTGACCAAACACCTGCAACAATACTAGGAAAGGAGATAAAAAGTCCAAAAGGTATATGACCTGTACAAAAGTTTGTATTATTAGGAGATTTTCATTAAACTGGAAATAACCCATTAAGTAAACAAATGAATATGAAATTTACCCCAGTAAATAGCTTCCCTCTCCCGAAGCTTACAGCTTCGCGTCGAGGTGTCGCTTTTACGGGGCATAAGAAATTCTAGTCCGCCAGCTGGCGGACTAGAATTTCTAATGAAGGCGGTGATTATTAATGAATTTTTCTAATAAAGACAAATTGATATATCCCAGAGTGTTTATGGCTGCCTCAATCGCCGCCATAGTTCTTGCCGGAGTTGGTTATTTAGGTAATGATATTTGGTTGGCATCTACCCAGTGGTTATTAATCGCTGCGATTTTTGCTTTATTCGGAGTATATTTGAGACTTGAGGAATAACAAATACTAGGAATTTCTTAATTTAAAAATCACGTAAGCTCCGATTAAAACAACAAAAATAATAATTAAACTATTACTGATTGTTGTCGTTATAGAAGCCATCCCCTGTACTTTCTTTATCTTCTCCATATCTTTCGTGATTGTAGGCTGGGGAGGGGTATTTTCTATCTTAGTTTCAGCCTTGGTAGTGAAACTTACGGTTTGTATTACAGCCGGTTTCAGCGGAGTGTGGTTATTATTAACCAACTCCAAAGTTAAAGTATGTTTGCCCTCCGGCATCTTATCAAGTTTAATTGACGTAGGTTTTACTATCTCCTGGCTGTTTGAGGCAATTTGTTCCATGTTATCTATATATAAATGCAAATGTCCCTGATTTGTCTGATTTTTCTTGTTGTTTGTAAAATTGACGATATCAAAATCATTTACAATAAAATTAACAATCACTGTTTCTCCTAAAATTTGGTCATTTACAGAAGGGGTTATTATATTAAGAGTAGGGTTGTCGGATGCAATCTCAACAACATTTTCTTCGCTAGCTCCTTGAGCGTTTGTTGATAGAGGGAAAAGAAAAAGGAGTATTGCTATTAATAATTTTTTATACATTTAAAATTAAGGAGTGTAAAGATATAATAATTTAGGAGACAATTTTAAGTCAAAATAATTATTTAAACTTTGAAAAGCTTCTAAATTAAAATTCAGAAATTTAGCTCCCTTCATTAATTCCCAAAAACTTGGTTTTCCGTATTCCACCACCTTGGCTTCTGTTATACCTGCTAACTTCTTAGCCCGCAAAACAGCTAGATCAAAATCACCGATATTATCAATTAAATTTGCTTCTTTAGCTGATTTGGCACTGAAAACCCTACCGTCTGCAATTTTTTTCACATCAGCAACCGACATTTTTCTGCCGGTTGCGACTTTATTTACAAATACATCATAAGCATCATCAATCAAACTTTGCATTATTTTATCTTCTTCATTTGTTGGTTTTTTAAATGAGTTTCCAATATCTTTAAATTCACCGCTTTTGTATACAACTTCTGAGATACCGTATTTCGTAGCCAGTTCGCTGAAATTTAAATAGGAGATGATAACACCGATAGATCCTGTTATCGTTTGGGGGTTAGCAATTATTTCATCTGTTCCCATTGAGATATAATAACCGCCTGAGGCGGCAGTATCAGAAAAATAGGCGACAATATTTTTATTTGTATCTTTTTTCAGTTTGACTAGCTGGGTATAGATTTCTTCTGAAGCAGCGGCCGATCCTCCAGGGCTGTTTACTTTTAAAATAACCGCTTTAACATCATTATCCTCGCTAATTTGTTTTAATGTCTTGTTTATTCTTCTTGATGAAGCATAAGTCCCTGATAAGGAATCCAGACCTCCGGCTGGTTCTCTCTCAACAATAATTCCGTCGACATTCACCACCGCAATTTTATTCGTGCCTGTTCCAGATAATACCTCCTGTTCAGAGGAATCCATTTTACTGCCGAGAGAGCCGATATAGATTAAGAATCCGAAAAATCCAAAGATAAGAAAACCTATAAAAACGAGACAGGACGAAGAGGCAATAATACAGCCCAGGTGTCTGTTAAAAAAAGACGGATTGTTGGCTTTTTCCATATTCAATAGATTAATTATAGGTAACAGCTGACTTTAATAAAAGAGTCAAAAAAGCAGAAAACGAGAGGAAAGTGGTAAAATTAACATCTATTACCGAAATATTATGATAAACGGATTTTTTCAAAGTGTTACATATGGCAAATTAACACTTCAGGAGGTAAGAAAGCATATCCTGAAGTATATGAGTACAACGCCAAAAAATAAATTCAGAATTGTAATTGGCAGCGATTCACAGCCTAAAGAAGAAGGCATTTGTGATTTTGTTACAGCCTTGGTCGTACACAATATCGGTAAAGGCGGGATTTATTTTTGGAAAAGAAAAATTAAGAAAAACGGGCTCAAAAATAACCATTTTTCAATTTCCAGATTACGTGAACGTATATATGAGGAGGCATCTTTATCGCTTATTACTGCGTCTGAATTTCTGGAATTGGTTAAAGAAGACGGAATAACCAAATATGATGTGGAAATTCATGTTGATGTCGGTCAGTTCGGCGAAACAAGAGAAATGATAGCTGAAGTAGTAGGAATGATCAGGGGATCGGGCTTTATTTGTAAAACCAAACCTGATTCATACGGAGCCAGTAAGATCGCCGACCGCCATACTTAGTAAGGGATTTAAAAATTTAGGTATGCTACCATGATTCGAATCATAGTAGCAAAAATTAGGAAGGGCTAGACACCAAGCGCCTCGGACGAGTTCGTAATTCGTTTTGAATTCTTCATAAACGTTTTATTAAAAGGAGGTGCTAATGAAGTTATAGTTGTGTAATCCATTTACCTAATATTATTTAAAGATAAACTGTTAATAATAAATTCTTAATTCTGGATTCTAAATTCAGGGAGTAGGGGTAGGGGTTTCCGGAGGAATAGTCGGGCATCCGCCTTGCGGTTGAGTTCCGGTTATAAAATATTCTTTTCTTCCATAACACGGTAAGGAGATAATACCTGAAGGAGTAGCAAATGGTTCATCATTTTTGCCTGCCAACAACTCATTAATAACCTCATTCCAAATAGGTGTTGCTCCGGTTATGCCGGATGTTAATACGGGATTCATGGGTGAATTGTCATTGTTGCCAACCCAGACAGTGACAACATATGAGGGAGTATAACCAATGGTCCAGTTATCCCGTTTATCGTTTGATGTTCCGGTTTTAACCGCCACTGTTTTGCCGGGAATTTCCAGTTTTGAATTCCGGCCAAAAGCATCAGACCTAGTCTCATTATCTGAAAGTATATTGGAAACAATATAGGCAGTTTCCGGTTTAACGACCTGGGTGCCGGTTACATTTTTCGTTTCTTCAAGAACTTGTCCTTCATACGAAGAAATGCTTAATATCGGGATTAAAGGATGAGTTTTTCCATAATTGGCAAGAGTCCCGTAAACTCTGGCCATATCCAGCATCGTAACTTCACCGGCTCCTAATGTTAGAGATAATCCGAATCTTGAAGTGTCATTCCAGCTTTGTATACCCATACTTCTGCCGTAAGAGATCATTTTATCCAGACCGATTTTATTTAAGACTTTAACTGCCGGAATATTATATGAATTGGCAAAGGCTTTCCTCAAAGATACTCTTCCATGAAATCTGCCGTCATAATTTACCGGTGTATACGGTAGTTGATTTGGTAGAGGGTATGATACCGGTGTATCCTCAATTATTGATGCTGCAGTAAAACCATTTTCAAGCGCAGCAGTGTATGTAACTGCTTTGATTGATGAACCCGGCTGTCTTAGGGAAGTAGTTACGTTGAAATTTCCTGAATTTTTATCATCAAAGTAATTTTTTGACCCGATCATTGACAAGATTTCTCCTGTTTTTGGGTTTGTTACAACGACTGCCCCGTTACCGACCGATAGACTTTTAAGCTCATCAAGTTGTTTTGTTAATATGTCTTCTATTTTTTGCTCCAATTCCAAATCCAGCGAGGTGATTATCCTTAAACCACCTCTCTCAACTTTTTTAAGCCCATATTTTTGTTCCAGTAATTCCTTAACATACATGACAAAATGAGGAGCTTTAATAGGGGTTGTTTGTGCGGCAAAGGTTATCTTTTCCTCTTTAGCGTTGGTAGCATCTTCTTGGGTAATTTTTCCGTTTTTTACCATTTCATCCAAAACTTGGTTTTTCCTGATTTCTGCCTCTTCGGGATGAGCCCCAAAAGGGGAGTAATAGGTAGGAGCTGCAGGAAGTCCGGCGAGTAATGCAGATTCAGCAAGAGTTAAATCAGAAACATTCTTGCCGAAATATGTTTGAGATGCAGTTTGTATTCCCCAGGCAGTACCGCCATACGGTACCTGGTTTAAGTACATCTCCAGTATCTGATCTTTTGAATAAAGTCTTTCTGCCCAGAAGGCCAAAAGTATTTCTCTTATTTTCCTCTGAATTGTTCTTTCATTGGTAAGAAGAGCAGATTTGATCAGCTGTTGAGTGATTGTTGAACCGCCCTGGAGCTTTCTATGAATAACAATTTCCTTCAAAGCCCGCACGATTCCACCAATCGGATCAATACCGCCATGTTTATAAAAATCCTTGTCTTCAACAGCAATAGTTGCTTCTTTTAGTAATTTTGGCATTTTGGAAAGCGGTACCACTGTTCTGTTCTGCTCGGTATATATGTTATATAAAGGTTTACCGTTTCTGTCTAAAATTTGGGTCGATTGCGGCGTGTTCTGATAGTTATTCAGTTTTTGAGGTGAGGGTAAATCCTTAAAAATGAAAAAATATAATAAGGTAGCAATCAGAAGAGGAGGTAGAAACCAAAACCACAGATTTTTCTTGTTCAATTTAGAGAAAAATTTCTTTAAAAAACCTTGATTCAGCTCTTTTTTGTTCCCGTGTTTATTATCAGTGATTGTTTTCTTTATGTTTTTTTCCATGTATTAATTAAATTGTAGCAATTTTTTAAACTTTCTTTAAAGTGGACTTTATATTATATCAATTTTTAGTCTTGAGTTATAATATGAGCTATGACAATTCCTAGTTTATCAGGCAATTGGATTGATCTTTTGATTATTATTTTTATCCTCAGTTTTTTAATTTCTTCAATAGACAAGGGTTTTATTATAAATTTTATCGATTTAACCGGATTTGGAGTTTCTTTTTTATCAGCTTTAAAATTTTATAGTTTAGCTTCCAAACTCCTGACAGCTAATTTTTCCTTACCGATTGGAATAGCCAATGCTATTGGTTTTGTAATTGTTGGTTTTTTTAGTGAAACAATATTCTTTCTGGTTGCTAGATTTGTCTACGTTAGAATACCAAAAGAATATATAAATTCAAAACTTAACTTAATATTAAGCCCGGTACCGGCTTTTTTAAACGGATTAGTAATAATCACTTTCTTTCTTACAGTTATATCTGCAGCACCCATTCAGCCGAGAATAAAAAAAGCTTTATTTGATTCCAAACTGGGGTATCCTTTGATATCGAGAACTCAGGTATTAGAAAGGCAGTTTTCAAAATTAATCGGAGACGCAGTTTTGGATACGCTTTCGTTTTTAACTGTCAAACCAGAATCCTCAGATAAGGTAGATTTGCAGTTTAAAACAACCCAGGTATCAGTAGATCGCGATTCAGAAAAGATCATGCTTGATTTAATTAATAAAGAACGTCAAAAAGAATCACTAAATACCTTGGTTTCGGATTCTAAACTGCAGGAGGTAGCCAGGGCACACGCTGTTGATATGTTTAAAAACGGCTATTTTTCTCATATTAATTTACAGGGAGAATCACCTTTTGACCGTTTAAAAAAGAACAATATTAATTTTTTAGTGGCCGGGGAAAATTTAGCATTTGCGCCGACTGTAGATTTAGCTCATGAAGGTTTGATGCAAAGTCCCGGGCACAGAGCCAATATTCTATCCTCTGATTACAATAGAGCCGGGATTGGTGTAATTGACGGGGGAGTTTACGGTAAAATGTTTGTTCAGGAATTTACGGATTGATACGCCATAGATGTGTAATAAGGTATCCTTTTCAAATCAGTTAAATCCCCTGATATTTTAGTTGACAAGTGTTGTATGGTATATAGTAGAATGTCAAAGCTGACATTATTTATTTAAAATTTGATTAATAAAGTTGCCCTTCTTCGCTCAGTCCGCAAGCTAACGGGCTAGCTTCGGAAGGGTTTAAGAAAGACTAATCCTTATTTGTAATTCGGTTAAGTCTTTCTAAAAAAAAGGAGAAAATATGGATATAACCGATCAAACGTTTGAAACTGAAGTGGTCAAAAGTACTATTCCGGTTTTAGTTGATTTTTGGGCTTCCTGGTGTCATCCCTGCAAGATGCTGGCCCCGACAATCGAAGAGCTTTCGAAAGACAATTCCGGCAAGATTAAAGTAGTCAAAGTCGATGTTGACGCAAACCCGCAAAATGCCCAGAAATATAACATTTTAAGCATTCCCACGGTTATTTTCTTTAACAAAGGCGAGCCTGTAAATCAACTTGTCGGGGTTCAATCAAAAGAAAGCTATCAGGCCGAAATAAATAAATTGCTGAAATAATATGGCTATTTATGATGTGATCATCATCGGTTCAGGTCCGGCAGGACTGACGGCAGGTTTATACGTCTCGCGAGCAGGCTTTAAGACCCTTATTATCGCCGGTGTGAAATGGGGTGGTCAACTTCAATTAACTACTCAGGTCGAAAATTTTCCCGGTTTCCCGGAAGGCATACAAGGCCCGGATTTAATGGTTAATATGAAAGATCAGACAAAGAGGTTCGGAACGGAAATAATCGATTCGTTATGTGAAAGTATTGATTTTAAAAGCAAACCGTTTGCAGTAAAAGCAAATTCACAAAATTATCAGGGGAAAGTTTTGATTCTGGCAACTGGCGCTGATACCAAATGGACCAATATTCCTGGGGAACAGGAGTTTATCGGACGCGGTGTTTCTTCATGTGCACCATGCGATGCATTTTTCTATAAAAATAAAAAAGTGATTGTAATAGGAGGCGGGGATAGTGCTATGGAAGAGGCATTTGTTTTGTCCAAATTTGCAACCGAAGTTTTTATTGTACATAGAAGAGATAGATTTAGAGCCTCGTATGTAATGCAGGAAAGAATCAGAAAGACAAAAAACATTCACCTGATTTTTAATGCACAGGTAATTGAAATTACAGGAAAAGGCAAAGTTGAAAGTGCCAAAATCAAAATATTGTCTGCAAATATAAAACAACTCAAAAAAAATATTCCTCATATGACTAATCTTAAAGAAGCAGACAATAAAGGGAGTGGTAATATCATTGGCGAAATGTCTATAGACGGGGTTTTTGTCGCAATAGGACATACGCCCAATACTGGCATTTTTAAAGAAATTGAAAAGGATAGTTTTGGATATCTTAAAAGAAAAGAAAAATATGATTATAAAGGTAAATTGGAATACTCCTCTCTGACTAATATAAGCGGAGTATTTACGGCTGGTGATGTTCACGATTCCCGTTATCAGCAAGCAATTACTGCGGCTGGATTTGGTTGTATGGCAGCCCTTGATGCTGTAAAATGGATTGAAGAAAATAATCCAATAAAATAATAATCCAAAATAGGAAATACAAAAAAATTGAAAAATTAGTTTATTTGTTTATTGGATTATTTGTATATTTTTTACTATGTCAAAAATAGTTACAATAATAACTGCCACGACTTTATTTCTTATTTTTGTTTTTTTCTTTTATAACACGACCGGTAACAAGAATAAGAAATTATTAAGAGAATCACTAACCAGAGATGTTTTCTTTATTACCTTTATTGTTCCGTTAGTGGCCGCATCGCTTCTGACTTATCTGATTACTTTAATATTCAGAGAAGGCAACACCGAAAAATTTTACCGAAGTGATGTCATAGTTTTGTTAACCTCCTTTTATTTATGGGGGGTTTACTCGGTTTCTATGGGAATTCATGCTTTGGCTAAAGCCTTCAGACGCCATGCAATCAGTATTAAAGAAAAGAAGCTATTGGAATTGGTGCGCTTTTTTCATGGTCCATTTTCCCATTACGGATCCAACATCTCCATCGCACTGATTTTACTATTGCTGGTTGTTTTTAATACTAATCACCCTTCCAGGGAAATTTTGTCCAGTAAAGAAGTGATTATCTTAATTCTCTGCGGTATTGCACTGGGTTCTTTTTTCTATATGGAAGCAGTTTTGAGCAATGTTTTAAAAGGTATGAAATACTTTTTTATATTTATTCCCTTAATAATTATTTATCTGGCTGTAAGCCAGGGGATTGCTATTGTCCAATTACCATTGTCAATTACTACTTTAACAATTTTTTCAACCATAGACGGAATACTGATCTTTGAAGTACTTGCGCCCAAAAAATATAGAATAACAGAGAGAGTTGATAAAAAATTTATTAGTGTAAACCGCGACTGGACAAGTATTATCGGCGAATAGCGTACCCAGACTCTTCCTTCGTTATTACATTCAGCTGTTGTTTTACTTACCGATTTAAAATACAATAAAAAGTCTTACCGGCAGATTTGTTGGATCTGTCTTTTTTATTTTTATGAGTGAAAAAATCGGAAAAAATCCTTTAGCGATAGTTATTTTTACAATCTTTGTTGATCTATTGGGCTATGGGATATTAATTCCCGTTATTCCGTTGCTTCTGGCTGATCCCGCCTCCAGTTATTATTTGCTGCCGGCAAAAGATTTGGCATCTGAGGGTTATTTCATTTTAGGAATGCTTCTGGCTGTTTATCCATTTTTTCAATTTCTGGCAACCCCGATTTTAGGTCAATTGTCGGATAAATTCGGCAGGAAAAAAATCTTAGCCTTCTCCTTATTCGGTACTTTTCTTTCCTATATTATTTTTGCCTTAGGGATAGTTTTTAAAAATATCCCGTTATTATTTTTTGCCCGGGCAGTTGACGGCATTACCGGAGGCAATATTTCTGTAGCCCAGGCTTCAATTGCCGATATCACTAAACCAGAGGATAGAGCAAAGAATTTCGGATTAATTGGGGCGGCCTTCGGACTTGGTTTTATAATTGGTCCTTATTTAGGCGGCAAACTTTCAGACCCTAAGGTTTTTAGTTTTTTTAACGCAACAACACCTTTCTGGTTTGCGGCTATTTTAAGTATTCTCAATGTACTTTCTGTGATATTCTTTTTTCCGGAAACATTAACTAATTTAAGCCATCACTTAAAAATCAATTGGACCAAGTCGATTGCCAATATTGTTAAAGCTTATTCGATGGAGAAACTGAAAGAATTGTTTTTTATCAATTTTCTTTTTACGGGCGGTTTTACTTTTTTCACCACCTTCTTCAGTGTTTATTTAATTCTTAAATTTGGATTTACTCAAGGGAATATTGGAGACTTCTTTGCTTATATCGGTATTTGGGTTGCTTTCACACAAATTTATTTGACGAGAAAGTTTGCTAAAAAATTTAATGAAACAAATATCTTAAGTTTTTCAATTATTGGTTTGGGTGTTGCGACATTCTTGTATTTTTTACCGACTTCTTCGTTCGCTTTGTTTTTTATTGCTCCTCTTTTTGCAATCTGCAACGGTTTAACTCAGGCAAATCTATTGGCTTTAACCAGCCGCAGTGCGCCTTCTGATATCCAAGGAGAGATTTTAGGCATTAATGCTAGTGTTGCCGCCCTTGCGATGACGATTCCTCCCTTACTATCAGGAATAATTGCCGCCGACATCTCGCCCTATGTGCCTGTTTTGATTGCGTCTATAATAACCGTATCGGCAGGGATTCTATTTATTTATTTTTCTCCGAGATTCAATTATAAAGGAGACAATAATAATCACCCATAACCTCTACAAACTGAAGAAAAAATAGTATATAGTTTTTTCATGCGGAAAGGGATTACTTTACCTTTAATTATTATTTGTTGTGGGATAATTTTATTTCTTGTTTCAGGTTATTTATTTTATTTTTCATCAAAACCTCTTCAGGCTTCAGAAACAGAATTGATTTCTCCTTTAAATGTAGAGTCTGGAATTACTAATTTTCAAATAACTTCAGGCTATGAAAGTGTTAAGTCGAAAAAAACAACAGAAAATTACCCGCCAAACAAATATTTTCCAATCAATCTGACACCTAAATTTAATATTGCACTTACTATATCGGCAAAATCGTATGCAGTAATGGACCGCGACAGCGGCGAATTATTACTGGGTAAAAATATTACCGATGAAAAAGCAATTGCTTCAGTTACCAAAGTAATGACTGCTGTTGTTACTTTAGAGAAAGAAAAACTAACCAAAGAAATTGCCATTTCAAAAAAAGCCGCAACTATAGGTGAGGCAACTATGGGATTATCTGAGGGCGAAGTTTATACTCTGGAAGATTTGTTATACGGACTTTTAATGGTGTCGGGCAACGACTCAGCTGAGGTAATAAGCGAAAATTTGGGTCGGGGAAGATATTGGTTTATTAATGAAATGAACAAGAAAGCTCTTAACCTCGGAATGTATGATACTTATTATGTCAATCCAACCGGACTTGACGAAGATACACTAGAAACATCGAGTTTTTCAACTGCACTGGACTTATTGGGACTTACCAATTATGCGCTTGATAATCCCAAGTTTGCTGAAATAGTATCCACTAAATACAAAACAATTCCCTACAAAGAAAATTTCCATAAAGAAATATTTTTGGAAAATATCTTAAGTTTTGATAAATCATATCCGGGAATTAAAGGAGTAAAAACAGGCAATACTGATTTTGCCCGACAGACTTTAATTTCTTATGTTGAGAGAAATCAAAGAAGGATTATTGCAGTTTTGTTAGACAGTGAGGCCACGCGCGATGATGCAATAAAAATCTATAAATATATATTTGAAGGGATAGTTGATTAAAAAAATGATTGAGATGGATAAAGCAGAATTGTAATTTATAACT
>JAMCVO010000690.1 GCA_023475715.1 Actinomycetota bacterium | reverse complement strand
TTATTTCTATATTTTTATTTTTTTATTGCTGCTTTAATAAATTGTAAGTTTTATTATAAGGGAGAATGATTTAATGCAAAAAATTAAAAAAATTCAAAGGTATAATTTTGGTAAAATCCCGAAAGTGATGGAGATCCCCCACCTGCTGGATATTCAGCGAAAATCATTTGACTGGTTTTTAAAAGAAGGAATAGGTGAGGCTCTGAAAGATATATCTCCTATCGAAGATTTTAGCGGAGGCATGTCTTTGGAGTTTGTTGATTATAATTTTGGTGAATTAATTGCAAGTATCGATGATTGCAAGATGAAGGATATGACATATTCGGCCCCATTGAATGTCACTGCAATATTTGTAAATAAGGAAACCGGAGAAAAGAAAGAGTCGATGGTTTTCATGGGAGATTTTCCGATAATGACCGACAAAGGTACTTTCATTATTAACGGGACCGAGAGGGTTGTAGTATCACAGCTTGTAAGATCTCCTGGTGCATATTATGACACCGACATTGATAAGAAAACGGAGAAAGAACTTTACATGTGTAAAGTAATACCTACCAGAGGTTCATGGATTGAAATTGAAACAGATAAAAAAAATGTTGCTTATGTGAGGATTGACAGGCGAAGAAAATTCCTGATGACCATTTTCTTAAAAGCAATTGGTTTTGGCAATAATGAAAATTTACTCAGCATTTTTGGTCCATACGATAAGGTAGATTGTATTAAGAAGACGATAGAAAAAGATATAACTGAAACCGAAGAGGAAGCTTTAATAGAAATATATAAGAAACTACGACCTGGCGAGCCTCCTACGATTGACAGTGCAAAAAATCTGATACATTCATTGTTCTTTGATCCAAAACGGTATGACCTTGGCAAGGTTGGAAGACACAAATTAAACCAGAAGCTTGACGAAGAAATAGATGCGGATCTTGCAGTAAAGCTGGATGAAATTAATAAAAAAATGAGTATTGACATAAATAATCCAAATATACTTAACAGCAAAGATATATTCCTGATAGTTAAGTATCTTGTTCAACTGATTAATAATATCGGTGAAATCGATGATATTGACCACTTTGGAAACAGAAGAATCAAAAATATCGGAGAATTAATTCAAAACCAGGTACGTATTGGGCTTTCGCGGCTTGAGCGTGTTGTAAAAGAAAGAATGACTACTCAGGACAGTGAGGTTATAACTCCGAAAACTTTAATTAATATCAGGCCCCTTGTCGCAAGCCTAAAGGAATTTTTCGGAAGCGGTCAGTTATCGCAATTTTTGGACCAGACAAATCCACTTGCCGAAATTACTCACAAGAGGAGACTCAGTGCTCTTGGTCCGGGAGGTTTAAGCAGGGAAAGAGCTGGTTTCGAGGTTAGAGACGTTCATTCATCCCACTATGGAAGAATGTGCCCCATTGAAACTCCCGAAGGTCCAAATATCGGGCTTATCGGTTCGCTTGCAACGTATGCAAAGCTTAACGAGTTTGGTTTTATTGAAACACCATACAGGAAAGTTATAAATGGCAAGCTCACAAACGAAGTTGAATATCTTACCGCTGACAAAGAGGAAAATTATGTAATTGCACAGGCAACTGCAAATCTTGATAAAAACGGCAATTTCGTTGAAAAAAAACTTTTAAGCACAGCCGGAGGAGAAGTTGTAACTGCTGAACCCAATATGATTGATTATATGGATGTTTCACCAAAACAGCTTTTCAGCGCGGCAACCTGTTTAATTCCATTTCTCGAGCATGATGATGCAAACAGGGCACTTATGGGTTCAAACATGCAGCGTCAGGCTGTGCCTTTGATTACCCCTGAGGCTCCACTTATCGGAACAGGGATGGAAAAGAAAATTGCAAGAGACAGCGGTCATATAATACTTGCTGAAGATGAGGGGGTTGTATCAAGGGTTTCAGCAAATTATATAGAAGTTAAGTATAAAGGCAAGAACAAAACTACCCGGTATAATCTTTATAAGTTTAAAAGATCAAATCAGGGCACATGTATAAACCAGAGACCTATTGTTGATGAGGGACAAGTTCTTAAAAAAGGAGATGCTATTGCCGATGGTCCTTCAACACAGCTTGGGGAACTTGCTTTAGGCAAAAATCTTATGGTTGCTTTCATATCGTGGGAAGGATATAACTATGAAGACGCCATAATACTTTCCGAAAGATTGGTCAAAGAAGACATGCTGTCTTCAATTCATATTGCAAAACAGGAAATTGAAGCCAGAAGTACAAAGCTTGGACCTGAAGAAATAACCCGCGACATACCAAATGTAAGCGATGAAATGCTCAAAAATCTGGATGAAAGAGGAATTATAAGAATTGGTGCCGGTGTGAAACCGGGAGATGTGCTGGTTGGTAAGATTACCCCTAAGGGTGAAACGGAACTTACTGCGGAAGAAAAACTCCTCAGGGCAATTTTTGGTGAAAAAGCTCGCGAAGTCAGAGACAGTTCGTTGAAGGTCCCGCATGGAGAAGAAGGCAAGGTTATAGATGTTCAGTTATTTTCAAGAAGTGATGGGCATGACCTGCCGCCGGGAGTAAACGAGCTTGTAAGGGTGTTTATTGCCAAGAAAAGAAAAATATCAGTCGGAGACAAGCTTGCCGGAAGACATGGAAACAAGGGTATCATTTCAGTAATCTTGCCCGAAGAAGACATGCCTTATATGGCAGATGGTACTCCTGTTGATATAATCTTCAACCCGCTGGGCGTACCTTCACGTATGAATGTCGGCCAGGTTTTGGAAACACATCTTGGATGGGCCGCTAAAAAAGGATGGGATGAAAAAGATGCTGCCAGAAATGATGACGGCTCTATTTTCTGTGCCTGTCCGATTTTTGATGCGGCTTCTGAAAAAGATATTTTAACATTGCTTAAAAAGGCAGATCTTCCGACTAATGGGAAGACAGTTTTGTTTGACGGATTAAGCGGAGATAAAATATCTGACAATATTACAGTTGGAAATATATATGTAATGAAGCTTTTGCATCTTGTAGATGACAAAATACATGCAAGATCAACGGGTCCTTACTCGCTTGTTACACAGCAGCCTCTTGGAGGGAAGGCACAATTTGGCGGCCAGAGATTTGGAGAAATGGAAGTCTGGGCACTTGAAGCTTATGGAGCCGCTTATGCACTTCAGGAAATGCTTACCATAAAATCCGACGATGTTGTTGGAAGGGTAAAGACTTATGAATCAATCGTAAAAGGTGAAAATATTGAAAAACCCGGTATTCCTGAATCATTCAAAGTTTTGATAAAGGAAATGCAGAGCCTTGGCCTTGATGTTGAAGTACTGTCAGAAGAGGGAAAAGAGGTTAAAGTTGAAACCGAGCAGGATGAGATTATGAGAACGGTGGAAGAAATGGGCATAGATATTGTAGGGAATGAAAACCTTGAAATCGAAGAGGAAGAAGAGGAAGAAGATTTCCCTGAAGAAGAAGGGCTACCCGAAGATGAAAACTTTGAAAGTGAAATTAATTTGAAAGAAGATATTTAAAAATAAATTTAATTTATTTTTTGGAGGATTTAATAAATGGCGATAAATATAGATGTAAATAATTTTGATGCAATGAGAATAGGTCTTGCTTCATCAGAGAAGATACGGTCATGGTCAAATGGCGAGGTGAAAAAGCCCGAAACTATTAATTACAGAACATTAAAACCTGAAAAAGACGGTTTATTTTGCGAAAGGATATTTGGTCCAACAAAAGACTGGGAATGCTACTGCGGCAAATATAAACGAGTAAGGTTCAAAGGAATCATATGCGAGCGATGCGGTGTTGAAGTAACAAGGTCAAATGTCAGAAGAGAAAGAATGGGGCATATAAGTCTTGCTTGCCCGGTTTCACATATATGGTTTTTCAAAGGTGTTCCTTCAAGAATGGGCTATGTCCTTGATTTAAGCCCAAGGGATTTGGAGAAAGTCCTGTATTTTGACTCATATATAATAACTTCCGTTAATAAGGAGGCCCGTCAGAACGAAAAGGATAAAATAAAAAAAATAACCGAAAATGCTGTTACTCAAGCCGGAGAGGATCATGAATTGAGATTGAAGGAGATTCAGGAAAACAAAGAAGATCTGCTAACCAGATACAAAGACGGAGATGAGCTTAAAGAAATCGATGCTATTGAAGATGAAGCTATTAATTCCGAAAAGGACCTGGAAGCAAAAGTGGCAAAAATAGTAAAAGAAGCAGGTAAGCTTATAGATGAAGAAAAAGATTATTACCAGGAACAGGTGGATTTAATCAAAAGAGCGAATACATTCTTTTTAAATCTTGAGGAGAAAATGATTGTCTCGGATGAAAGTCTTTTCAAGAAAATGAAAGAAATCTATAAAGAATATTTCAACGGCGGCATGGGTGCAGAAGCAGTCAAAGAATTGCTGAAAAGCATGGATGCAAAGAAGGAAGTTGAAGAGCTTAAAGAAACAATTAAAGATTCCAAGGGCCAGAAAAGAAGCAGGGCAATCAAAAGGTTGAAAATTCTTTCGGTTTTTGTTGATTCTATAAATAAGCCTGAATATATGATTCTGGATATCCTGCCTGTTATTCCGCCGGATCTGAGACCAATGGTTCAGCTTGATGGCGGCAGGTTCGCAACATCAGATTTAAACGATCTTTACAGAAGAGTAATAAACAGGAACAACAGATTAAAAAAACTGCTTGAGCTTAATGCTCCGGAAATAATTATTAATAATGAAAAAAGGATGCTTCAGGAAGCAGTGGACTCACTGTTTGATAACGGCAGGAGAGGAAGAGCTGTTCTGGGTGCCGGAAACAGACCCCTTAAGTCCTTAAGTGATATGCTTAAAGGAAAACAAGGAAGATTCAGACAGAACTTATTGGGCAAACGTGTTGATTATTCGGGCCGGTCAGTTATTGTGGTAAATCCAAAACTTAAGCTTTATCAGTGCGGGTTGCCAAAGATAATTGCTCTCGAGCTTTTCAAGCCTTTTGTAATGAAAGAACTTGTTGAGCAGGGCTTTACGCAAAATATCAAGAGTGCAAAAACAATGGTTGATAAAGGAAGCGATGAAGTCTGGGACGTTTTGGAAGGTGTTATTAAAAATCATCCCGTGCTTCTTAACAGGGCACCTACTCTGCATAGGTTGGGAATACAGGCTTTTCTGCCGATTTTGGTAGAAGGCAAAGCCATACAGATCCATCCGCTGGTTTGTCCCCCATTTAACGCTGACTTTGACGGGGATCAGATGGCGGTACATGTTCCGCTTTCAAACGAAGCAAAGACTGAGACTCTGGTTCTTATGCTTTCTTCGAACAATATTTTATCCCCCGCAAGTGGTGAGCCTGTTACTATTCCTTCACAGGATATGGTGCTTGGGCTTTATTACCTTACAAGCGAGCGCGAAACGGGAAATGGGAAGGAAAGATTATATTTGAGCCCCGAGGATGCAATTTTAGATTATGATTATAACATAATAAATCTGCACTCGATGGTAAAGGTAAGAATAAATAAAAAAGTAATAAAAACTACAGTTGGCAGAATTATTTTCAACCAGTCGCTTCCTGAGGATTATGGTTTTGTAAATAAAGAAATAAACAAGAAAACCTTACTTTCTATCATCTCTGATTGTATTAACAAGTATCCTCAAACTGAAGTTACCAGGATGCTTGATGAAATTAAGGAGACAGGATTTAAATATGCGACCAAATCAGGACTCACTATTGGTATTGATGATATAGTCGTACCACCGCAAAAAGCTGCGATACTGGAGAAAGTAGAAAAAGAAATCGAAAGATTCGAGAGTTTTTATAAGGATGGCCTGATAACAGATGCAGAAAGGCACCAGAGAGTTATACAGAAGTGGTCCCAGGCAAGTGAAAGCGTAGCAGAAGCAATGGAGAAGAATTTTGATAAATTCAATTCTGTCTATATGATGGCAACTTCAGGTGCACGTGGTAATATCAAGCAGCTCAGGCAGCTTGCCGGAATGCGTGGTCTTGTTGCAAATGCAAGAGGTGATATCCAGGACAGGCCCATTAAATCAAACTTCAGGGAAGGGTTGACAGTTCTAGAATATTTCGTATCCACACATGGTGCAAGGCAGGGTCTTGCCGATACGGCACTGCGTACTGCAGATTCGGGTTATTTAACGAGAAGACTTGTTGATGTTGCGCAGGAATCCATCATCAGAATTATTGATTGTGGAACAGAAGATGGAATAAGTAATTATGCTCTGACCCTTGAAGGTGAACCTAACGTTAACCTTATTGGAAGAATTTGTGCCGAAGATGTTGAAAATTCAAAAATAAAAAAGATTATTGTCAAAAGTGGTGAAGAAATAAGGGAAAAAGAGCTCCAGCAATTGATACATGCAAATATTGAAAGTGTAAAGGTTCGTTCACCGCTTACATGCGAATCCGAGTTTGGTATTTGCCAGAAGTGCTATGGAAGAGATCTTGCATCAGGAAATCTCATTGCCATAGGTGAAGCAGTTGGTATAATTGCTGCTCAGTCTATTGGTGAACCCGGAACACAGCTTACCATGCGTACCTTCCATACAGGTGGTATTGCAAGTACCGTTATTCAGAGGTCAGTAAAATCTCCTGTTAAAGGTAAAATTGTACTCAAGAAAGAACTTCTTGAAAAGTTAAACCTTAAGAAAGATGCTTTTACAGAAGGACCCTCTAATGAAATTATTGAAGTAAATATCGAGCATATAAATGGCAGATTGACCTTCCAGATTAAAATGGATAGCGGAGATATCATTGATGTAATAATTCCAAAAGGTGAGGTTTTGCAGATAAACAAGAGTATAAATATCGAGGAAGGTGAAGTATTTGCAAAGATTATATTTACTGCAAAAAGAAAAACTCATGTCCACAAGCATGAAAAAACCTTTGAAGGTATTGATATTACAAGTGGTCTTCCAAGAGTAGTGGAATTATTTGAAGCAAGAAGACCCAAAGAGCATTCATTTATCGCAGAAATTTCAGGTAAAGTATTTATAGAGGATGTTGATTCTAAATTCAGGATGATAACAATAAAAAATGAAGAAAATGACCTTGAGAAAACCTATCAGGTTCCCACAAGAACAAAGATTAGAATAAATGACGGGGCAATAGTATCTACTGGCGACCAATTAACTGAAGGAATTAGAAATCCTCATGATATTTTAAAAATCAAAGGTATTAAAGAATGCGAACAATATCTTGTAAAAGAGATCCAGGACGTGTATAAATCTCAGGGAGTTGACATCAAAGACAAGCATATTGAAGTAATTGTACGTCAGATGCTGAAAAAAGTTACCATATTGGATGCGGGAGACAGCTCATT
Source organism: Actinomycetota bacterium (assembly GCA_023475715.1). Next base: position 3,741 of record JAMCVO010000690.1, on the reverse strand, counting down.
TTTACCAGGTCAGCTTGTTGACAGGCTCATTTTTGAAAAAGAAAACAAGAAGCTCATAGCGAATGACAAGGCCCCTGCAACGGCAAAACAGAATTTGATGGGTATTACAAAAGCATCTCTTGCAACTGACAGTTTCCTTGCAGCTGCTTCTTTCCAGGAAACAACAAAAGTTTTAACCGATGCTGCACTTGACAACAGGATTGATTATTTAATAGGTCTTAAAGAAAATGTAATTATCGGTAAATCAATACCTGCGGGAACCGGAATGAGCCGTTATAGAGATATAGAGCTGACTTACCCGGGTCATACCGAAGAAGCAAGTGAAGAAATTGAGATGTTTAAAGATTCTGAGGATGATGAAAAGCATGATCTGGAAATAAATATTTAAAAAACCAGGAAGATTATATGATTTGAATACATAAAACTGAAGCTAAATAATACTATTTTTTGTTGACATTTTATATTGATAATGGTAATCTTTTTTTTCGTGTCTTAAAAGAACGCTATAGCATTTTAGCTAAAGAAATTCATTTTAAACATATTATTATTAATTATCGTAAAAAATTGTATAAAGGAAAAGGTATATGCCTACAATTAATCAGTTAGTAAGAAAAGGAAGAAAAAATATAATAAAAAAGAAGAAGACACCTGCACTGCAGGAAAATCCTTTAAAAAGAGGTGTATGCGTAAGGGTATATACTACTACTCCGAAGAAACCAAACTCAGCCCTAAGAAAAGTGGCAAGAGTAAGGCTCACAAATGGTATTGAAGTAACGGCTTATATCCCCGGAGTAGGGCACAATCTGCAGGAACACTCTATTGTTCTTATAAGAGGAGGAAGAGTGAAAGATCTCCCTGGTGTCAGATATAAAATAGTCAGGGGAACTCTTGATACCGGAGGGGTAGAGAACAGAAAATCTGCAAGGTCAAGATATGGCGCAAAAAAACCAAAATAAATTTATGGAGTTTTTAAGGAGTTATTAAATGGCAAGAAGAGGCAGTCCACCAAAAAGAAAAATAGTACCGGACCCGGTTTACAAAAATGATATGATAAATCAGCTTATCAGTAAGTTGCTGATGCAGGGTAAAAAAGGTATTTCCGAGCAAATAGTATATGGCAGTTTGAAAATTTTAAAGGATAAGACCAAAGAAGATCCACTGGGCATACTTGATAAATGCCTGGATAATGTCAGGCCAGTGCTAGAAGTTAAGTCAAGAAGAGTCGGAGGCGCCACATATCAGGTTCCGGTGGAAGTAACACCTGAGAGAGCTAATGCTCTGGCGCTCAGATGGATAATTGGTTTTGCAAGGAAAAGAAGAGAAAAAACAATGGCCGACAGGCTTGCCGGAGAGATCCTGGATGGAGCAAGCAATACTGGCAACAGCATAAAGAAAAGAGAAGATCTGCACAAGATGGCAGAAGCTAACAGAGCTTTTGCTCATTACAGGTGGTAATTCGTTGGGTTAAATAAAAAATGGCTAGAAAAGTATCTTTAAGTAATATAAGAAACATAGGAATTGCTGCTCATATAGACGCAGGTAAGACCACGACTACAGAGCGAATACTTTATTACACAGGCAAAACCTATAAAATCGGAGAAGTTGATGATGGAGCTGCTGTTATGGACTGGATGGTTCAGGAGCAGGAGCGTGGTATTACGATAACTTCTGCGGCAACCACATGTTTTTGGAAAGATTGCAGAATTAATATAATAGATACTCCTGGCCATGTTGATTTTACTGTCGAAGTTGAAAGGTCACTGAGAGTTCTTGACGGGATTATTGCAATTTTTTGTGCGGTTGGCGGAGTAGAGCCTCAATCAGAAACAGTCTGGCGCCAGGCTACAAAATATAATATTCCAAGAATTGCATTCATAAATAAGATGGATCGCAGTGGCGCGGATTTCTTTTATGTCATTGATATGATGAAGAACAAGTTTGATGCAAACGCCATACCTGTGCAAATCCCCATCGGCAAGGAAGATAAATTTACGGGGATTATTGATCTTATCAGCATGAAGGCAATCATTTATAAAGATGTGATGGGACTAAAATATAACATAGAAGATATACCTAATGATCTTAAATCTATTGCTAATAAGTACAGACAGGAACTCGTTGAAAATGTTGCAAACTATAACGATGAAATATTAAATAAATATGTTGAAAATAACGAAATTAGTCAGGAAGAATTAACTGCCGCAATCAGGGAAATGACATTGAGCGGGAAAGGAATTCCTGTCCTATGCGGGGCTTCCTTTAAAAATAAGGGTGTGCAGTTTTTACTCGATGCGGTAATAGACTATTTACCCTCTCCTTTAGACGTACCCTCTCCTTTAGGAATTAATCCCTATACCGAGAAAGAAGAAAAACGTAAAGCAAGCGATGAAGAAGCTTTTTCCGGGCTTCTTTTTAAGATAATGGCTGATCCTTTTGTTGGCAAGCTTGCCTTTGTAAGAATTTATTCAGGAATTCTTAAGAGCGGAACGCAGATTTTAAATGCAAATACTGAAAATAAAGAGAGAATTGGCAAGATTCTTGAAATGCATGCAAACACCAGAATCGCTATCGAAGAGGCTTATTGCGGTGACATAGTTGGTATTGTCGGTCTTAAAAATATAAAAACAGGAGATACGTTATGCAGTCCGGCAAAGCCAATTAAATTTGAAACAATAACCTTCCCCGAACCGGTTATTTATATTGCAATTGAACCAAAGACAAAAGTTGATCAGGAGAAACTTTCAATTGCGTTAAATAAGGTTACCGAAGAAGATCCGACTTTTAAGGTTTCCACAGATACCGAAACCGGCCAGACTATTATTGCGGGTATGGGGGAGCTGCACTTGGAGATAATTGTTGACAGGCTCATAAGAGAATTTAATGTGGATGCCAATGTCGGAAGGCCTCAGGTTTCATACAGAGAGACAATTACGCGCGAAGTGCAGGTTGAAGGAAAGTATATAAGACAGAGCGGCGGGAAGGGTCAGTATGGCCATGTAGTTATTGATTTTGTACCGAATGAGTATGGAAAAGGTTTTGAATTTATCGATAAGACTAAGGGTGGGGCCATACCCCGAGAGTATATAAAGCCAGTTGAAATGGGAATAGTAGATGCAATGCAAAGTGGTGATCTGGCAGGTTATCCTATAGTTGATGTTAAAGCTGTCCTTCTTGATGGGTCATATCATGAAGTTGACTCTTCAGAGCTTGCATTCAGGATTGCCGGAGGAAAAGCATTGAGAGAAGCCATGGTAAAAGGCGCTCCCATAATACTTGAACCAATAATGGATGTGGAGGTAGTAGTGGGTGACGAATACATGGGCGAAGTTATAGGGGATATTAATGCCAGAAGAGGCAAAATATTTTCTGTAAATCTTAGGAACAACATGCGGATTGTTAAAGCTGATGTTCCGCTTGCTTCGATGTTTGGTTATGCAACAGATGTAAGGTCCAAGACCCAGGGTAGAGCAACCTTTACTATGCAGTTTAAGAAATATGAGCCTGTTCCTGATGCTCTGGCTAATGAAATTATAAGACGGGTAAAGGGAAGCATAGCAGTTTAGATCATAAGTTTAGATTATATTAAGTTAGGATAACTTTTTATTTATTTAGGTCATTACAATGAAATTATAAGAAAGGATATATTATGGCAAAAGCAAAATTTGAAAGAACAAAACCGCACATTAACATTGGTACCATCGGACATGTTGACCATGGAAAAACAACACTGACATCAGCTAT
>JAMCVO010000060.1:5263-11106 GCA_023475715.1 Actinomycetota bacterium | reverse complement strand
TCAAAGGATAAGAGCGATTTTTTTAATTTTTTATTAAATATTGTAAATAATTTCAGGATTATAGCATATTTAATGAAAATTTGAAAATTTTATTAATTATTATAGAAAAATTAATAAATTTTTGCAGCATAATATATTCTGAAGAATTATCCTGAAGAATTAAATGGAAATCATAATATTCAAAACCGCTCTTATCCTTTGATTACTCCCATGGGTTCAAGCTTTGCCACCTTTTTGGAAATACCCGCATTATGAGTCACTTCCACAACCTTACTGACATCTTTATAAGCCTGAGGAGCTTCTTCTGCAAGTCCGGACATACTGGCAGCTAAGACCAGTATTCCTTTTTTTTCGAACAAATCTTTTTTTAATTTGCCTGCGTCTATTTCCTTCTTAGCCTTTGTCCTGCTCATTACTCTTCCTGCTCCGTGACAGGTTGAACCAAAACTTTCCAGCATGGCAGCTTTTGTCCCAATCATTATATAGGAATACCTGCCCATATCTCCCGGAACTATTACAGGCTGACCTATCTCCTTATATGCCAGAGGTAATTCGCTTCTGCCTGGCCCAAATGCGCGGGTAGCTCCTTTCCTGTGCACGCAAACCTTTTTTATTAACCCGCCAATATCGTGTGATTCAATCTTAGCGATATTATGTGATACATCATAAATCAAACTTAAATCAAGTTTTCTGTCAGATTTACCAAACACTGCTTCCATAGAACGCCTTACCCAGTGCGCAAGGCAGTGCCTGTTTACCATTGCGTAATTAACTGCGCAGACCATTGCGCCGTAATACCTTTTACCTTCAGGAGAATTCAATGGAGCGCAGGCAAGCTGTCTGTCAGGCAAGTTAATCCTGCTTGAAAAATTTGACCCCTGCATGACCTTCAGATAGTCTCCGCAAATCTGATGGCCCAAACCTCTTGAACCCGAATGAATCATTATAACTGCCTGGTTTAATTCCAATCCCATAGCACGCGCGGCTGCAGTGTTGTAGATTTCGCTGACTCTCTGTATTTCAATAAAATGGTTGCCAGAGCCAAGTGAACCTACCTGATCATTGCCTCTTCCAAGAGCCTCTTTACTAACATAATCAGGGTTTGCACCATCCATGCAGCCATTTTCTTCGGTAAAGTATTTATCTTCCTCCCAACCATAACCGTTTTTTATTGCCCAGTTGATACCTTGAGTAAAAACTTTAACCATGTCAGTCTTTGAAAGCCTAATTCTTCCTTTGCTTCCAATACCCTTTGGAATATTTGTAAAAAAATTGTACATGAGTTCTTCAAGCTTTTTATTAACGTCTTCGGCATGAAGATTTGTCCGTAAAATTCTGACACCGCATGAAATATCAAACCCTACACCGCCAGGAGAAATAACGCCTTTTTCCAGATCCATAGCAGCAACACCGCCTATTGGAAAACCATAACCATAATGTATGTCTGGCATTGCAAATGAGGCACTGATGATTCCAGGCAGCGTTGCGACATTTTTAACCTGTTCCAGGGTCTTTTCTTCCCGTGCAAGTTCAAGAAGTTCCCTGTCTGCATAAATGATCCCCGGCACCCTCATACCCAAATCAGTGTTTTTTACAATTTCCCATTTAAAATCACTAATTTTTTTCAAACTATAATCGGTCACTTATATTAACTCTCTTCGTAAATGTTAATTTATTTTAATTCGATCATACGTCAAAAATTATCCGGGCAGTCCATATGCCTCTAGCTTTTTCATTCTTTTCCACTTTAAGCATATGATAAGTTGGCGCTTTAACTGCTGTAAAAAACTTATGCCTTGCAAGATTAATTTTTTCTCCATATGCAACCGCATCGACAAATTTTACAGATTTTGCAGTTTCAATATCATTTATATCAAACCTGCAAAAAAGCAAATTCTTTGTCTCAAATAAATAAAGCAGTTTCTCGAGCCATGAAATCAAAAGTTCTTCAATATCGGTTCCCCTTTTACCTTTTACGTAAACTTTTACTTTTTCCTTTGATTCAATCCCCTTTAAATCATACATTATTGAGAACATCCCGAGTGCTGCATTTTCAAACAATTCTTCAGGACTTCTGGCTTTAACTTCTATCCCAATATCTGACAGGTGGTCTATAATTGAATAATTGAGCTTCATGGCTGAGCACTTCCCTGCAGTTGCAGCTGCAACTGTATTTTAAAATATCAGATTATAAGTTTTAAATTTTTTCATACTTTTTATTCAATTCTATTTTAACTTAAGTGATATTAGTATACAATTAATTGAATTGCCGGCAGCATCAATTGTGTTCAATTTGTGCTTAATTTTTGTCTAATTTGTACTTAAGCTGAGCTTAAGGAGGTTTATTTAGATTTATTTTGAATTTGGTTTAAAAATTAGGGTTTACGGAGCAATAGATATTCGTTTGATATGTGGATTTACTTTTTATATTTATTATTTTTAAAATATTAAGGAAAAATTTTTATATGAAGCGAGGATCAGTGATATAAATATGGAAAATGATAATGTCAGCAAAAAATCTTCCCTTAAAGAAGCACTGCAAAAAGGAGAATTTGCAGTAACCTGTGAAATAGGTCCGCCTAAAGGAGTGGATACCAGTGAGATTTATCAAATAGGCGAGATGCTAAGGGGTCTTGCTAATGGGATAAATGTAACGGACCTGCAAAGTTCTGTAATGCGTTTGGGCTCACTTGCAACATGCCATCTGTTAACGGATATGGGGCATGATCCGATTTTCCAGGTTACTTGCAGGGATAGGAACAGGCTTGCACTGCAATCTGATCTGCTCAGTGCTTATGTACTTGGAATAAGAAATGTACTTTCACTTACAGGTGATTATATTACCATTGGTGATCACCCTCAGGCAAAACCAGTGTATGACCTTGATTCAGTTTCACTTCTCTATGCCATGGGAAAGCTTGAATCAGGATATGACCTTGCGGACAATGAGCTTAAGGGAAAACCGGAATTTTTCAAAGGCGCAGTTGTAAACCCCGGTGCTGACACAGAAGCTGCTTATAACAATCAGATGATAAAGATGCAGAAAAAAATTGACATGGGTGCTCAGTTCTTTCAGACACAGGCTGTTTTCGATGCAAGAGTAGTTGAAAAATTCATGGAAGAAATTGACAAAATGAATATAAAAGTTCCGGTACTTGTAGGTATAATTCTCTTAAAATCTGAAAAAATGGCAAACTATATGAATAAGAATGTTCCAGGTATTTTTGTACCAAAAAATATCATAGAAAGAATGGCAGGTACAACAGATAAAGTTTCGATGTGCCTGGAGATCCTTTCAGAATTGATAACTGAGATTAAGCCATACTGCGCAGGAGTACATATTCAGGCTCTCGGTTGGGAAAAACATGTTCCAAAACTAATAAAAGATTTGAGGTTATAAGAATGGAAGAAAAAGAAATCATAAAAGCTATTAAAGAAAAAATTAAGGAAATAAAAGACTTAAGAAAATTCAACAGCAGGGACTTCAAATTCAAAAGCTGGCATGTCAGCACCTTAAATTTGCTCAGGGGTCTGCAGCCTAAATATTCAAAAGAAGCCCATGCATTTAAAAAGCTTTCGTTTACAGATACAAAATATCACAGAGATATGAAAGTTTCTGCCACAGAGGATTTAAATAAATTCGCCGAAGACCTGGAAAAGGCGGAGGAAATACTTAAAAGTATCTCTTCCAGTAAATGAACTTGATTTAATTGAGAAACCATTTCTCCTTGGTCACCAGGCTGTAATGCAGCTTATCGTAGTAAATTATATTTGAATAAAAAAAGCTGAAAGAATATGGTGGGCGGTATTGGATTTGAACCAATGACCTCTGCGATGTCGACGCAGCGCTCTAACCAACTGAGCTAATCGCCCCTGATTATAAATAAATCTTATAGAAGAATTATACACGTTTTGATTCTGAAAATCTTTATTTTACCTTAGTCAGAAACCAGCTCTACCAAGCTTGATGATTTTTTATTTGTAAGATGAGGGTTAAACCATTGAGAGTATTTAAACTATTATTTAAATACTCAAAAGAGGCTTATTTCGCGTGCTGATAAATTCCAACATCTGTAGTCATTGATTTTATTTTCATTAAAGAATCTATACTTACTGGCATATTTTGCCTCCAAATATACTGGCCGAAACCTATATTTTTAAGATTGTATATAACTTCATCAAATAGCTCAAAGTGTTGAAGTGCTACATTATGCCAGGTCATCATTCTTCCGAATTTATATGTTTTCTTCTCCATTGCTGATTTTTTTAACGGGTTTTTAAATATGTCTATTACAGCATCTGTAATTGCCTGGGAATTACCGAAAGGTACAATTATACCCCTGTCATTTGCCAGAACTTCCTTTGCGTAAAGATAAGGTGTTGAAATACATACCTTACCTGCGCCAACAGCATAAGCCAGAGCACCCGAAGCTGATTGCTGCGGATCCAGATACGGAGTTATATAAATATCTATAACTTTTAACCACTCAACCAGCTCATCTAAGGTTAAATACTCATTTATAAATTTCACATTATCACGTAAGCCATATTGTTTTATTTTTCCCTTTAAGAAATTTCTGTATTTTTCACCAGCATTTTGCAGTACAACAGGATGTGTCTGACCAATTATGAGGTACAATACATTAGAAAATTGCTTTTTTATATCCTTTAAAGCTTCTATTGTATATTCAAGTCCCTTGATCTCTGATAGAAGATTTATATTACCCAGGATTAATCTGTCTTCAAGTCCTTTTTTCTTTTTATATTTACCATTAGGTTCCAAGGGCAAATCGGGAACACCATGATGGATAATTTCTATTTTTTCACCGGGACAATCGTATTTCTTTATAAGTTTTCCCATGCTTTGGGCCATCATAACTATTACTTTTTCAGCAATCTTAATTACATCTTTCAAAACCAAACCATATCCTTTACTGGCATCATCAGGTATCGTATGAGTTGTAACAACGATGGGTTTTTTTACAAGCTCCATTAAATTAATAATATATTCCCCGAATTTACCGCCATAAAGACCAAATTCATGTTCCAGAACTACAATATCTGCTCTGGATTTATTAATAAAATCAGCAGCCTTAATATAGGACTGGATTTCATACTGGTTAATTTTAAATTTAACTTCAGGACCATAATTAATTTTATCGTCAGGCTTAACCAATGCAATTATTTCTGCCCTGGAATATGGATTAATATGGTTGATAGCTTCAGTCAAATCTTTAGTATATGTTGCAATTCCACATTTTCGGGGTACATATGATGATATATATATCGCATTTATACTTTTATTTTCTTCACTTAAAACTTTTTTTAACTTTTCCAAAATTACACCTTTTTTCACAGTATTTTCACAGTATTACAATTAACAATTGATATATCTCAAAATATAATTAAATTTTTTTATATCGTTGTCACTTACTGCCGCATTGAAATGATCAAGTCTTCTAATTCTTTTGATTAATTTTATGATATTTCACCTTTTAAAAAGATTCAGTTTTCTAAGTATAATCTTGCAGCAAAACAATAGTAACGGTATTTTGGCTAGTTTTATCCTGGTAATTGGACCAGTTTTGGTTTTAATCAAGATAATAAACTTCAGTTAGGAATTTGTTGTAGGAGAGTTATAACAAGATGATAAAATGGAGATGATATCTCGTAAAGAATTAACGAAATTTAAAAAATTTGATAATTAATTTTTCTTAGGAGTCTTTATTTTTTTAGCTACTTCTTTTTTTATTATATCAAATATTTTCTCAGCAATCGATAAACTGCTTTCAGCATCTGTCAAAAAATTTGCTCTTAGTATCTTTTATTATAAGTAAATCCAG
>JAMCVO010000060.1:1869-5183 GCA_023475715.1 Actinomycetota bacterium | reverse complement strand
TTAGGGGCACCAATGGCTCTTCACTGAAATTTTTTATCTTGCCGGAAGCATAAGAGCCAAAAATAATAACTTTCTGAGGATTATACTTTTCCTTAAGATCTATTATTATTCTATCTAAGTTTTCTTTTAAAACTCTTTCTCTTTTATTTTCCATTAAATTGGATTTACTTTTTAAATTTTATAATTATTATAACACATTAATTTCATGACTTTGTTTAAAAAGCATTAAAATAAAAATGTTTTCAGTGAAGAGCCATTGGTGCCCCTAAACTTTGAAAAGTCAAACCAAATTTTAAATGAATTAATAAAATTAAAAAATATTCTCGTTTAATATTTAATTGATTAAAGATTTTTTAAACCACAAGAAACGCAGTACTATTACTTTTATAGCAGACTTTTATATTAAATTATTGCACTTTCCTGCTCATCTTTGCTTTCATTGAAATCTTCTTTTACCGGAAAAGGAATAACTTCTGGGTTCTTCTTCTCGGCCTCCCATAAATCAAGTTTAGTTTGCATGTTCAGCCAACTCTCAGGTGAAGTCCTTGTCGCCCTTCCTATCCTTACAGCCATTTCAGGACTTAAAGAAGAACGGCCATTTAAAAACTCAGATAAAGCTTTTCTGGATATCCCAAGGTCTATTGCTGCCTGAGTAACAGTAAGCCCTAGCGGAACTAGAACTTCTTCTTTAAAAAGATTCCCCGGATGAACAGGTTTTCTTTTTGTTAACATTTTTACCTCCTAGTGATAGTCAAGATAATCAACAACATAAGCATCTCCTTGTTCAAAGTAGAAAGTTATTCTCCAATTTCCGTTTACCCACACTGACCAGATATTTTTATCTTTTCCAGAAAGTTTGTGAAGTTTAAATCCTGGAAGATTCATATCTTTTACAGACAATGATGCATCCAAACGATCCAATATCCTAGCAAGTTTGGCTGCATGATCAGATATTATCCCTTTTAATACATCATTAAGGAAAAAATCTTCGAGACCCTTATGTCTAAACGATTTTATCATTGTGGAAAGTGTAACCTATAACGTGATAGGCGTCAATAGTTGGTTGCGTGTTCGAGCGCTATGTTGTTAGAGCGGGATGCCCCGTTATTTGGTGGAGTTCCCAATAGTTTATTGTTGGTGCCCCTAAGCTTTGAAAAGTCAAACCATATTATCAAAGAACTAATAAAATTTAAAGAATTTGATAAATAAATTTAGGTGTCTCATTGTTCACAAAATTTTAACTACTTGCTAAAAGAAATATATTTAATCAGTAAATTAAAATTTATTTAAAAATACTATTCTTTTAACTCCAATTAAAATATAACCTCACTATAAATTATGTTATAATTATCTTAATTTAAATAAATATGATTTAATAAATATAATTAAAAAGATATTTTTCATATAGGAAGATATAAAATTGAGAAAATCAATTAAATGGACGCTTATAGGGATAGGCATATTTATAGGTGTATCTTTGATACTTACAGTAACTTTCTTTATCGGTGCAACAATATTGGGCATTAAAGGATTTATATCTGAATATGAACCAGTAGAAGTAAACTTAAAACTAGGACAGGCAATTAAATATGATGGACTGATGGTTAGCATCATGGATTATAAGTTTACAGATAGTTATAAAGACTATTATATGAAATTAAACAAACCTCAAGAAGGAGCTAAATATTTTTGGATATACGTAAAGGCAGAAAATATAGGGAATGATGAATTAGATTTGCCAGGTGATTACTGGTTTCATGTTTACTATAAAGATAGTGAATTATCACTTATATCCTACATGTTTGAAGGGATACACATGGAAAATACCTATATATCTAAGTCCGTCTATCCTAGTTATGGTGCTGAAGGCTGGCTAATATATGAGGTCTACGAGAAAGCTGAACAGAAAGATATGAAGGTATACTATTCATATTCCAAAGATAAAACCCCGGTTAATTGTATATGGAAGTTAGAAAAGTAGGAAAAATATTAATTTATGTGAACAGAAGAAAGTTAAAAAATTTTTTATTTGATTTTAATAACTATAATTTTTTATTAAAATTTAATATTTAAAAATTTATAAAAGGACATATAGAAAATGATATCAGGGTATGATTCAGTAATAAATTTAGCAAAAAGAGAAAAAGATAAAAATTTTTGGCTTTTAATAATAAAAGAAGCTTTAGTATTATCTAAAGAAAATAAAGAAATTAGAGCAAAATGGATTTATAATAGATTAGAAAAAAATTCTATCAATATCAAACAACGACCAAATTTAAGAAAACTTTCTTCATATAGAATTTTAAATATAGAATCTCGCAGTAGTCGCGGTAAACATGCAATGATTAATTATGAAATGCTTGATCCCCAAGGAGTAGAAAAAGCTTTAAAGGAATTGAATTAACTTTTGGTAAAATTCTTACTTAATTCTATATGGTTAATTCTATATGGTATCAATACCTATCTTTTTAAATTAAATTCCTTATAAGTTACCCGGCCATATCTTTCAGCTATATAACTGTTATGATAAACTGGTTTTCTATTCTCCAAATCATTTTGCTCTATACATTTTTTAGCTTTATGCCCGTATAATTCTATAGGTTTGTCTAAATTTTTAGAGATTAAATATGCTTTATTTCTTAGCAGTCTCTTATCATTTATTTTTTTATTCATATAACCAACTAAGTAAACACCAACATTATCAACATTTGTTATATCATTTATTTTAACAAAACCATTTCCCCATATTTTAGTTAGTTTTGCTTTAGGTATATAAGGCAAATCTGACATCATATGATAGTGTACGGCTCCACGTTCCTGAAATTGTATAACAGCCAAATATTTAAAATCGTCATAATACCATCTTAAACGCTGAATAAACTTTTTAAATTCTATATTTGCAAGTCTTATATCAGTAATATTTTGCCCACAATCTCCTTTAAATAATGCAATAATCACTGCAAAAAACATTTTTGAAAAAAAATCTAATAAAATAGTTTATTCCGACAATAAAGTTTTCCCTCAAACACCAACAGGAGAACCTTGCTTGCAAATTATCGATTATATTAATTGGTCTGTGTATAGAGCTTTCGTTAATCAAGAAGAACGCTACGTAAACTTTATAAAGGAAAAGACTAGTTTTATTGTGGATATTTATGATTTAAAAAAATAAATGATAAGAGACTGCTAAGAAATTAGAGCAAAATGGATTTATAATAGATTAGAAAAAAATTCTATCAATATCAAACAACGACCAAATTTAAGAAAACTTTCTTCATATAGAATTTTAAATATAGAATCTCGCAGTAGTCGCG
>JAMCVO010000060.1:0-1859 GCA_023475715.1 Actinomycetota bacterium | reverse complement strand
AAATTACTATAGTAGAAAAAATACATTCTCAATTGAAAAAATAAGCCCTTTGTAGCTAGGTTGATTACTCAACGCACGGCATGAAGCCGACTTTCGCTAGCAAAGGACTAACTAAAAAGAATATAACATTATTTGTATTAATTGTAAAGTGGTGCCCGAGGCCGGAATCGAACCGGCACGAGGATAAACCTCAACGGATTTTAAGTCCGTTGCGTCTACCAATTCCGCCACTCGGGCGATGACTGAATTATTTTAACAAAATTACAATAGGCTGTAAACAATTCCATCCAGAATATCATCTTCGCTGACTAGCAATTTTTCTGTATCAAGCTTATTCATAATCTGAAGCAATATGGCAGTGCCGCTTATGATTATGTCTGCTCTTTTTGGATCAAGCCCGGCAATTTTTTTTCTTTCTTCAAGACTTACGCTGCAAAATAATTCATAAATTTTCCTTATTTTCTGTTCCGATAAAATATGGTGATGAATTTTATTCTTACTGTATGCTACCAGCTTTAAATCTGCTGCAGCTAATGTTGAAATCGTACCTGCCAGGCCAATAAGCATAGAGAGTCCTTGCTTTTTAATTTTATTGACTAAACCAACCAAACTGTTTGAAATAAATTCATTTAATTCTTTCAGCTCCTGATTGCCTGGTTTGCCGGCTGAATTTTTAATGAATTTTTCAGTCAGATTGACGCAGCCCAGATCAATACTTTGCACCAAAATAATTTTACCTTCATGACTGCCAAGAATAAACTCTGTACTCCCCCCGCCTATATCGATTACTAAAATATTATTTAAATCAGTCTGGTGAGATAATATCCCAAGTTTTTTTGAAAGTTTATCGATATCTGCACCTCTTAAAGCCCCATAAAAGCTCAGCCGTGCTTCTTCGATCCCTGTAATAACTTCAACATTGATGCCAAACCTTTCGTTTACAAGTTTTTTAAGCCAGGTTGTATTTTTTGCTTTCCTAAGGGCACTTGTCCCGACAACTCTGAAACTTTCAACATCTTCGCTTTTTATCTTTTTAAGGTACTTTGCCAGAACTTCCATGGTTTCTTCGGCAGAATGCTTTGAAATCAAGTCCGTCTTATCCAGATTTTTCCCAATGCGGGTAATTTCCATTTCCCTGGCCAGTGTCGTAAATTTATAAGTATTGTTTGGGTTTTTTTCACAACTGGATATCAGTAATCTTGTGGAGTTTGTTCCGATATCTATTGCAGCTAATTTCATTTGAAGAATGGGTGTGTTTATAATTAATTAAGATTTGATTGTATAATTTCTCTGTTTACTCTTTTATTTCCCTGTTATACAAAATAGCAATATTACCCCATAAATTGGAATCTGAATACACATTTCCAAGGAGACTCTGTGATTGGGAGCTATTATCATTTACTGCGATATCGTCTTCTTTTGTTTGTTCTTCTTCTATTTGTACAAAATAATTGGTTTCATACCCCTTGGTCATATTGAACTGTTTTCTTGCTTCAAGCTCGACTGCTTCATCCTGATACAAACTTTTTTCTTCAGCAAGGAGCTTTATATTATTATCTCTTGACGAATTTAACTTTTCTTCAAGTTCAATCAGTTTTTCACGTTTTTTAATGATATTGGATATTTGGTTCAAAGAAGAGAAAACAGAAAGCAGTATAAATATTATGAAGACTGCAATGAAAATATTTATTTTTGCCTTTCTTGACAGTCCACCTACAACTTTAATATTTTTTTCCATTTTATTTTTTTCAATAAATATTGCTACGATTCTTGCTGGAAAAAATATTTATTATTTTTTAAATTAATTATATTTATTACAGGCATTAATTATAACATATTTTAACTCTTTTATTTCCCTT
>JAMCVO010000505.1 GCA_023475715.1 Actinomycetota bacterium | reverse complement strand
GAAATCAGAAAGGAAGGAGATTATTTTGAAAACAAAGAGTACAAGATGGTTATCGTATTTACTAATTTCGATATTAGTACTTACGGTTGGCCTGAGTGGTTTGATTGGTTGTAAAACCACCACAACTGAAACAACAGCCGCAGCAGAAACAACGGCAGCAGCTGAAACAACAGCCCCAGCTGAAACGACAGCCCCAGCTGAAACGACAGCCGCAGCTTCAACGTCTTTCTGGGATAGAATCCAGGCTAAGGAATTTCAATATCCGGATGTTACAATTAATTATTTATTCCAGGGTGGAGTTTCTTTTGAAGACTATCTAAATGTTGCCGCAGCTGAGTTTAAAGAGTTAACAGGCATTACAGTTGTAATGGATCCTACTCCATGGGAAGCACAGATGCCTAAGATTGTAAATGACCTTACAACAGGTGCAAACAGATACGATGTTTTCGAAGGTGATATTGAATTCCAGTATGGACTATATAATTATATGGAAGAACTGAAACCTTATATTGAAAAATATGGTGTTAATATGGAAGGGTTTTTTGAACCTATGTATACTTTTGGTGAATGGAGTGGAAAGGGCAGATTTGGTCTGCCAATATCAACCGGGATCTCTTCCATAGTGATCAGAACTGATGTTTTTGATACTGCAGGAATTAAATATCCGTTCGCTACCTGGGATGATTTTTACGCTGCTCTAAAAACAGTTAATGATCCGGCAAAAAATTTCTATGGGATATCTTTTGCAGGTGTGAATGCTCAGTTAGTTAAAATGTGGCTCGCCAGATATTGGGGGCAGGGTGTATCAGTATATTCCAAGTTGTGGGCACCACAGGTAAACAGCCCTGAAGGAATTAAAGCGGCTCAGATGATGATTGATCTGATGCAATATGCTCCTAAAGGAGTACTGGGATGGGATCTGCCTGAAGCAGCTGCAGCTTTCTTGAATGGGGATACTGCAGTTTACGAAAACTGGTATATGATGCTTGCAGGAAAAATTGATGATCCGGCTCAATCTAAGATTGCCAATAAATGGACGATTATACCTGCACCAGGTGGTGGACCTTGCGGAAACTGGACTCAACATAACCTTGATCTGCTGAAAGGTTCAAAAAATAAGGATGCAGCATTTCTGTGGATGGCATATGTTACATCTGAGGAAAGACAGATGCAGTGGGCAGAGCAGGAAGCAAAAGCTGAAGTTATAGGATTTGAATATTCCAGGACTAAACCCTGGACAGAGATATTAATACCGGCACTGCCGTCACGACAGGGTCAATTTGACTCTTTGAATCAAGGTATACCAATTACTCCTGGATTACCTCAATGGCTTGAAGCTTTCATGGCAATAGGTGAAAATAATGGGCGTGCAATGAGCGGTGAGCTTACTCCTGAAGAGGCAATGGAACAATTGCAAGCCACACTTGAAGGAATAATACAGTCTTCTATTCCTCCATATGAAAACCCGGAACCAAATGCTAAATAATTAATTTGGTTAAAAATATTGTTATTTTTAGGTTTAGATACTAAAAATTTAGATGGCATCTTCTGCATTTTTCATTAGAAAAATGCAGAAGATGCCTGAAAACAAAAAATTTGTATAAAGGAGATAAATCTACTGATGGCAAAAGAAAGAAGGAAAGTATTTACAGATCTAAAGAATGTTCTGACAGTAGACTATACCAGGGATAGAGCTATTCTATGGCTTTTTTTATCTCCAGCATTCATATTTATACTTTTTGCTAATATTTATCCAATCTTTTATACATTTTTCATGAGTTTTTTTAAGTTTAACAGACTTATTCCAAATTCTGTTCCGGAATTTTATGGTTTTAGTAACTATATCGAACTTATAAAAGATCCTATAGTCAGAGATAGTATCGTAAAGACAATTTATTTTGTTGCTGTAACTGTCACAGCTGAATTTGTAATTGCTATATTATTGGCGCTTCTGATTACAACAAATTTAAGAGGAATGCAGTACTTAAGAGGTTTCTTTTTAGTACCACTTATGATGACACCAGTTGTAGCAGGCACATTATGGAGAACTCTGTATGATACCATGCATGGACCTTTTAATTATTTTATCCAACTTTTTGGATTTTCCAGCCAGGATTTTTTGGGCAGCGCAACACGGGCGCTCCCTTCAATAATGGTAGTTGAAATATGGCAGGCTACACCGGTTGTTGTTTTTATTTTGGCTGCAGGAATTCAGGCATTGCCTGTTGATATTTATAAGTCGGCTGCTGTTGATGGTGCAAGTAAATGGCAAATTTTTACCAGAATAACACTGCCGCTGTTAAAACCTGTATTTTTCGTTGCACTGCTTCTTCGTATTATGGATGCTTTTAAGGTATTCGACACAATCTATACAATGACTTATGGTGGACCCGGGAAAGCTACTGAACTTATTTCCATGTTTATTTATAAAGAAGGTTTGAAATATTTTAAAATAGGTAGAGCTTCAGCTTTATCTGTAATGTTTCTTATAATAATATTTTTAATATCAATTAATTTCTTAAGGAGAATTCAAAAGAAAGAATTATGAAATTAATATAAGAAATATAATATTTAAGGAAAGGGTTTTTAATCTGATGTCAAATATTGGTAGTCAGGAAGCTATGCAAATAATGTCCAGGTATGAGGCAAAGAGAATTATTGGTAAAATATTACTATATTTTTTAACTGCTATTATTATTATCGGAACAATTTTTCCTTTTTATTGGCTTGTTACAACTTCAATAAAATATGGTGCAGACGCAATGACATCTCCGCCTATTATTGTTCCCGGCAGAGTTACTTTAGAAAATTACATTGCTGTCTTTAAAAAAGGTATTTTCAAAGAGTTGCTAAACAGTATAATAGTTTCAATTTCTACAACATTTCTTGCGGTATTATTTGGCGCTCTTGCGGCTTACTCATTATCCAAGACATATATAGGCCCAAAAATAAGAGGCGCTTTTCTAATTGGAGTTTTAGTAGTAAGGATATTTCCTCCTGTTGTCACCACAATGCCGTATTTTTTAATTATAACCAAAATGGGATTATTTGATACGCAGATATCCATGATCATTACATATGTGGCGTATAGCATACCGTTTGTAATTTGGCTAATGCTGGGCTTTTTCCAGGAACTACCACCTGAGATAGATAAGGCTGCAGTTGTTGATGGATGTAATCTCTGGCAGAGATTTTCAAAAGTTACATTACCACTTGCACTTCCCGGACTTGCAGTAACCTCCATATTTTGTTTTATAATGGCATGGAACGAATTTTTATATGCATCAGTACTTACTTCTCAAAATGCAAAAACACTCCCGGTTTTAGTTGCAGGCTTTATATCTGACCAGCGCATCCAATGGGGACCGATGACTGCTATTGGGGTCATGCTTGTTATACCAGTTTTACTTTTTGCCATATTTACACAGAAATATCTGGTTAGAGGATTAACTTTTGGTGCAGTAAAAGGATAATTTAATGAGTTAAAATATAATTATTATATAATTATAATCTGGAGGTGTTGTTTGGTTGAAATTAGATTTGAAAACCTGACTAAAAGATTTGGTAAAGTTATAGCTGTAGACAAATTTAATCTTAGTATAAAAGACCAGGAATTTGTTACACTTGTAGGTCCATCTGGTTGTGGAAAAACTACTACATTAAATATGCTGGCTGGTCTGGAAGATCCTTCTGAAGGACTGATATATATAGATAATGAAATTGCTAATATCCAGCCTCCAGGCAAAAGAAATATTGCTATGGTGTTTCAATCTTATGCACTTTATCCGCATATGGATGTATTTAACAATATTGCTTTTGGTTTAAGGGTAAGAAAAGTAAATAAAGATGAGATTATAAAAAAAGTACATGAGGCAGCTAAACTTTTAGGTATTGAAGAATTACTAAATAGAAAACCTGGCGAGCTTTCAGGTGGCCAGAGACAGAGGGTTGCATTAGGCAGAGCAATAGTGAGAAATCCCAAAGTTTTTCTACTTGATGAGCCTCTTTCTAATCTGGATGCAAAATTAAGGATACAGATGAGAGCTGATTTAAGATTATTATTTGAAAGACTTAAAGGTACTGTGGTATATGTTACCCATGATCAGGCTGAAGCAATGACACTATCTGACAGAGTTGTAGTAATGAAGGATGGTTTTATACAGCAGGTTGGTCAACCTGCTGAAGTATATGATCACCCTAATAACATTTTTGTCGGAGGATTTCTGGGGAGTCCCACCATGAATTTCATTGATTGTATTCTTGAAGATAAAAATGGTGATATAAGTGTTAAAGCACAAAATTTTGAAGTTAAGATTTCAAAAGAGAAATCAGCAAAAATAAAAGAAATAAGTACCTCAGAGAATTTGGTAATTGGAATAAGACCTGAGGATGTAAGGGTTGGAAAAACCGATAGTTTTATTGCAAGCAAAGTAGAAGTTGTAGAGAACATGGGCTCCGGTTCCATCATTTATCTTAGAATCGGCAGTATAAGAGTTGTTGCTACTACCGAGAGAGTCTCGGACATACATGGTGGCCAGAATATTAATATTGGTTTTAATTTAGATAAACTACATATATTTGATAAAAAAACTGAAATGGCAGCCTTTTAATTTACTTATATTATTTGTTTTTTATCGAAAAAATCCAAGAGACTATTCCCTGACAGGAATTATTTTTTATCTTTTTTGTCAGTTTGCT
Organism: Actinomycetota bacterium; assembly: GCA_023475715.1. The sequence continues at coordinate 6,432 of JAMCVO010000505.1, read as the reverse complement.
ATTATTTTTTTAAATTTCAATAGAAGGCATTAGAAATGAATTCATTAGAAAGGGTTTTAGCAACTATAAATCACAAGATGCCAGACAGGATACCTTTGGATCTGGGATCAATGTATGAAACTTCTATTGTAAAAAGTACTTATCTGAAATTAAGAAAATATTTAAATTTTAAACCAAACGAAATAGAAATTTTTGATGTTATCCAGCAGCTCCCGATTTTAGAAGACGATATACTAAATTTTTTGGAAGTTGATGTAAGAGGTATATATCGCAATCCATCATCAAAATGGATATTGGACATAAAGGAAGATGATTCATATTTTTACTTTACGGATGAATGGGGGATAAAATGGTATATGCCCAAAGAAAATGGATATTATTTTGATGCAAGATTTCATCCATTAAAAGAATATACATTTGAAGAAATAAAAAAATATGAATTTCCGGATTTTACTGATAAAAAACGATATATAAATTTAAGAAAAAAAGCAATTGATATAAAAAACAGGGGTTATGCATTGGTTTCTGGTGCCGGAGCAGGCATAATGCTGATGTGTTCATGGTTGAGAGGAATGGATAAATTCTTTATGGACATGGCTGCTGACAGAAAAACAGCAGAATATTTACTGGATAAAACAACAGAAAACGCTTGTGTCTCATGGGAATATTTATTGGAAGAGGTCGGAGACCTTATAGATATTGCACATACAGGCGATGATCTGGCCACACAGATTGCTCCTTTTATATCAATGGAAATGTTTAAGAGAATGCTCAAACCAAGATATAAAAAAATTATAAATACAATAAAATCACATACTGAAGCCAAAGTCAGTTTTCATACTTGCGGAAGCGTATATTCTCTAATACCTGAACTAATAGATATTGGTGTCAATATATTAAATCCCATACAAGTATCGGCTGCAGGTATGGATACTAAAAAATTAAAGAAAGAATTTGGAAATGATATAGTGTTTTGGGGTGGCGGTTGTGATACCCAGTATATATTACCAGGGGGCAGTATAGAAGAAGTAAAAGCAGAGGTTAAAAAAAGAATAGAGGACCTGGCGCCGGGTGGTGGCTTTGTATTTAACCAGGTGCATAATATCCAGGCAGGAGTTCCCCCGGAAAATATAATGGCTATGTTTAATACATTGAAAGAAAATTGGTGGTATTAGTCAATACCATAATTACTAAAATACCATAATTATTAAAATACTTAGGTTGATTATAAAAGTATATGGTTTGAGTTTATTTATTTAAAAAAAATATCAAGAAGGAGGATTATTTTGGGTAAAATAGCATTTATCAGGGTGGCACATAAGGATTATCAAAGTGATATTAGCAGGCAAAAGGGTAGGGAAGCTGTAGGTAGTTTAATTGAAAGAAAAATTGAAATTTTTAGCAATGATAAACCTTTGGATGATGCAATAAACGCACGTGAATTTGGATACAAAGTTAATTCTGAAAATGTTGATGGAGTTATAATCTTTTTTGATACCTGGACCGAGCCTGCAATTGTAATGTCACTGGTGCAAGAAATTAAACACTTACCGATAGCAATATGGGGTTTCCCAATGTTTCCTTATAAAGGTTTGATGGAATCTACTGGTTCTTTTGTTTCATTGCCTGTTTTTTCGGGAGCTTTAAAGAGACTGAAAATAAAACATAAATTTATTCTGGGATTGCCAACTGATAAAAATACACTTGATAAAGTTGCTGAATTTGTAAAAGTAGCTGATACTATCAAATCATTAAGAGCTACCAGGATAGGACTTGTCGGTTATGCTGCAATGAGCATTTATTCAGGAACCTTTGATCATTTAAAGCTCAGAGGCATCATCGGGCCGGAAGTTCTGCAGATTGATTCTTATTCATTGCTTAATATTGCACAATGTGCCGATAAAAACCAATACAGTGAATTCCTTAAAAATGTTACAAAATTTGCAGCTATTTCCAGGGATCTTAAACCGGAATATCTTGAGAAAGAAGGAAGGCTTTATTATGCAATCAAAGAATTGATTAAAATCTACCAATTAGATTCCATAAATGTAAAATGCCAGTACGAATTGTCACAGGAGTATAAGTGTATTGCCTGTCCGGCTTTATCCTTGATTGCAGAAGAAGGGCCCGTTGCAGCCTGCGAAGGCGATACTCTTACTACAGTAAGTCAAATCATTTTACACCGTTTAACAGGACAACCGATAGCTTATGGTGATATATTAAATGTTGAAAATGGAGAAGCTATTTTTTCGGCATGCGGTTTTGCGCCATACAGCCTGGCAGAAAATCCCGAAAAAGTTCAACTAAATGATATTAATCATCCCGGATTTGAAGGACCGATTGTATCTCTTGTCCTAAAAAAAGGTAAGATTACTTTTATGAGAATAAACGAAGGGGCTGATGGATATATTATGAATATTGGTACGGGGATGGGATTAGATAGTGAATTAAGACAGGGTAGATTTCCTGCTCTTAAATTTAAAATCGAGGGCGAGGAAAAGAAATTTCTTGAAACTCTATATTGCCAGCATTATGCAATATGTTATGGAGATTATACCGATGAACTGGTGAGCCTCTGCAATTTTTTAAGTATTGATTATACGATTATTTAAAAAATTGGTAAAGTATCTTGACAAATATATATTTTATATATAGATTAGTTTTTATAAAAACAATTTATATGAAAGGCAAAATATGCAAACCGGCTACACACGTGAAGCATACGGCGAGGAACTTGTAAAACTGGGCCAAGAGAACCCGGACATAGTTGTTCTCGAAGCAGACATATCAACATCAACCAAAACCTGCTATTTTGCAAAGGCATTTCCTAACAGGTTCTTTAATATGGGAGTGGCCGAGCAAAACGAGGCAATGGTTGCTGCAGGGCTAGCCTCAACCGGCCTTATTGTCTTTCTATCAACATATGCTGTTTTTGCAGCAATGAGAGCTTGCGAGCAGGTAAGAACCTTTATCTGTTACCCTAACTTAAACGTAAAAATTGCAGTCAGCCACGGAGGTATTACTCCATGTACTGACGGTGTTACACATCAGGCAACCGAGGATCTGGCTATAATGAGGGTTATGCCTAATATGAGTGTAATTGCACCAACTGATTATAATATGACCAAATCGGCAATAAGAGCTGCAGCATCCCATTACGGCCCCGTATACATAAGGCTGACAAGGGATCCCCTTCCTATTATTTATGATGAAAATGTAAGTTTTAAAATAGGAAAAGCATTCAAATTATATGATGGCAATGATTTAACAATTATATCTGTTGGTGATATGACATATACCGCACTAAAGGCAGTGGATCTGTTAAAAAAAGAAGGTATACAAGCCTCACTTATTGATATGCCAACAATAAAACCAATTGATGCAGCAGCAATAATAAAAGAGGCCAGATCCACAGGTGCAATAGTCACGGTTGAAGATCACCAGATAATCGGGGGACTTGGAAGTGCAGTTGCAGAAGTTTTAGGTGAAAATTGTCCAACTCCCCTAAAAAGAATAGGACTTGCCGATACATTTGCAGAATCAGGCCAGTATGAGCTTTTGCTTGATAAGTATGGAATGAGTTCAGCACATATAGCAGAAGCGGCAAAACAAGTAATTAAAATGAAAACTATTAAATAAAAAAGTAATAATGAATATTTAGGAGAAAAATGTATAGTAAAAACGAAGATGAGGTAGAACTTATAAAGTTAAAAGGCAGAGCTTACAAACTGCTTGCTTCAGAGGAAACAATAGGCTGCAAAAATTTATGTGCCGGTATTACTTTATTTCCCGCAGGAAAACATGCACCAGGACATATTCATGAAAGTCAAGAAGAAGTCATTTATTGTCTTGAAGGCAGTGGGGAGGCTGTTATTGACGGAAAAAGCATGAAAATAAAACCAGGTACGGTTGTTTATTTTCCACCGGGCAGTCTTCACTCAATTAATAATACAGGAAAAGAAACAATAAAACTTTTATTTATGTTTTCACCAAGCACAAAAATAGGAGCATACAAAAATTATGAAAGTAAATGAGACTTCAAAGGCTAAGTTTGCCGGTGATAAGAAAGAAACTGAAGCAGAGGCAAAAAAGACAATTGCACAACTTATAAAAATAGCAAGCGAGCTGAGAATTGATGCAATAGATATGATATATAAGGCAGCCTCGGGCCATCCCGGCGGCTCCCTTTCTGCTGCAGATATAGTTACTGTCCTGTATTTTCATTTCTTAAACATTGATCCGGCCAATCCTAACTGGGCCGACAGGGACCGCTTCATCATGTCAAAGGGCCATGCATGTCCCATATGGTATGCCGCCCTTGCAAAAAAAGGTTACTTTGACAAATCTCACCTTAATACACTAAGAAAGATAAACAGCATACTGCAGGGCCATCCCGACATGAAGAAAACTCCAGGCATAGATATGACAACAGGCTCTCTTGGCAACGGGCTTGGTGCAGGTGTTGGAATGGCTCTTGCTGCAAAGCTAAAAAACAAATCCTACTACACTTATGTTTTAATTGGATGTGCCGAGCATAATGAAGGTGTGCTCTGGGAATCAGCTATGTCAGCAGCTAAATTTAAGCTTAATAACCTGGTAGCAATAGTAGATTATAACAAACTCCAGCTTGACGGATATAACGAAGATGTTATGCCGATTGAGCCAATCCAGGATAAATGGAAATCGTTTAAATGGAATGTAGCACAAATTAATGGGCACAACATCGGGGAAATTATAGAAGCAATACAAAAAGCAAAAGATACAAAGGGGCCCCCAACGGTAATTATTGCAGATACAATAAAAGGCAAAGGGGTCTCTTTTATGGAAGATAAATGTTCCTGGCATGGCAGGGCTCCTTCGGCCCAAGAATACGGCCAGGCAATAAAAGAACTGAAGTGCTAAAGGGGTCTTTAATGGATAGAAAGGTTAATATGAGCAATAAAATAAAGGATCCCCAGTTATATAGAGATAAGGCTGAAGTGGACCTGTGGAGGAAAAGGGATCCTAGCTTGAAAGCCCTATACCATATTCTTATGTTCTTGAATCGGCAATAATACCAAGCCAGGAGAAAATAATTGATAGCATTAAAAAAATTTTAAATAAAGGATAAAGGAAAAGAAATGAAAAAAGTAGCACTTATACATACGGGCTTTGCACTTGTTGATGTACTTACAAAACTTTTCAGTGAGATCATCCCCCAAGCAGAACTGACCCATATAGTTGATGACAGCCTTCTAAGAGAGGTTCTGGCAAATGATGGGGTAACAAAACCGGTGGTAGCCAGAATGTTAAATTACTACAGCTCAGCACAATATTACAAAGTAGATTGCATATTAAATGTATGTTCCTCAGTTGGTGAAGTTGCTGATCTTGCAAGGCAGATTATTTTAACACCAATTGTTAAAATAGATGAGAAAATGGCCGAAGAGGCAGTAAAAAGATCATCCAGTATTGGTGTAATGGCTACATTGAAAACTACACTTGAGCCAACAACGGCAATGATTGAAAAAAAAGCTCTAGATGCCGGCAAGAAAATAAAGATAACAAAAACAATATGCCCAGGTGCCTTTGAGGCACTTATAGGCGGAAATGCTGCAAAGCATGATGAAATAGTTTTAAAAGGTGCAGCCGAACTTGCAGGTAAGGTAGATATAATTGTATTTGCACAGGGTTCAATGGCAAGACTTGCAGCTAATCTGGATAAAGAGCTGGCCGGGAAAGTTCTTACAAGCCTGAGAAGCGGAGTGCTGGAAGTTAAAAGAGTTTTAGGATTGTAAGTGTAAACTGTTGTTATCTGAATTTTTTATAGAAATATTATTTAATATGAATTTATTTTTAATCTTTTATAAAGGGGATCTTTAATGGAAAGCCTAAAACGTGAAAACGGAGATAAGTTATATGAGTTTGCCAAGACCGTACTTGTATCAGGAGGATCAGCATCTGCACGATGGAACCGTGCCCTAAACAGGCCAATATATTTTAAGGAAGGAATTGGTTCCCGGATTATAGATGTTGACGATAATGAATTAATCGATATGTGCTGTTCTCATGGCGGCTCTATAATGGGTCACAAGCATCCTGAAATTGTAAAGGCCATCCAGCAATCACTTGATATGGGGATTCTTTGTTCATATGAAACAATTTATCAAAGCGAACTTGCTAAAAAAATTTGTGAAATGGTTCCAGCCGCAGAACTCTGCAGATATAGCCTGTCAGGTTCTGAAGCTACGATGCATTCCATAAGGCTTGCAAGAGATTTTACAGGCAAGGATGTTATATTAAAGTTCGAAGGCCATTTTCATGGTTATCATGATTATGTTCAATACAGCTGGGCGCCAAGTTTAGCCGATGCCGGGCCCTATGAAAATCCCAATGCTGTACCTTATTCCAGCGGGATGCCGGAAGGAATAAAAAATTATATAAAGATATTAC
>JAMCVO010000736.1 GCA_023475715.1 Actinomycetota bacterium | reverse complement strand
CAAAAGGTATGATGATAAAAAATGGTGCTTTTAAAGGAATAGATGCTGCGCTTATGTTCCACGGCGGTTCAAGGAATAATACAAAGCTCATAGTGCTTGCCGTTGACGGGCTCGAATTTTCTTATAAAGGAAAAGCTGCACATGCTGCTGCAGCGCCTTATGAAGGGATAAATGCCCTTGATGCGGTTATACTCCTTTTCACTGCTGTAAATGCGTTAAGACAGCAGTTAAAGGAGGATGTAAAAATCCATGGAAATGTGATAAAAGGTGGAGATGCAGTTAATATTATTCCTGAATTTGCATCTGCAAGATTTTATATAAGGTCACAACAGCGTAAGTATTTAAATGAGGTTGTAGAAAAGGTGAAGAATTGTGCAAGAGGTGCAGCACTTCAGACTGGTGCTGAGCTGACCATATCAGTTTTTGAAGACCCCGGGAATGACCTGCTGAAAAACAGCTTTTTAATTAAGGAATATGAAGAAAATTTTGAGTCATTAGGTGAAAAGCTTGACGAAGAGTCATTCCTGTTAGGTTCAACTGATATTGGAAACCTTAGCTACTATACTCCAGCAATACACCCAATGGTAAAAACTGCAGAAGGAGAATGTGCTCTTCATACCATTGATTTCTTAAATTATGGTAAGACTGAAATTGCTTATAACGGTATGCTGGCAGGTATGAAATCAATAGCTATGACTGCAGTCAGAGTTTTGATGGATGCAGAGTTCTTAAAAAATGTTAAGGAAGATTTTGCGGAAAATACTAAAGGGATAGAGCTGTTTAAACAATAATTTCAATGATTATGAAAGGAGTTTCAATGGACTTATCAAGCATACCTATTATTGATACACATACGCACCCATTCGATCCTTTAAAGGAAGATGATGATTTCAGGATATATTTCAATATGTCTCTCTGGCGACCACCTGCTTCAGTTGTTACCGATACTGTTGTTACGAGAAAACTAATCAGAGAGCTTGCCAAATTAATCGGAGCGCCTGCTGGAGCAAGTCAGGACGAAATAGCAGAGTTCAGGACAAAACTTTATAAAAGAGATCCTAAAGCCTATATCCATAAACTCATGAAATCAACCAACATAAAAACAATGCTTGTTGATACCGGTTTCCCTCATGAGCAATTTACAGGTTACAGCGTTGACCTGAAAGTGTTTTCAGACCTTGTTGGGTGCGAAATTCATCCGATTTTCAGAATGGATACAAGTGTGTTTAAGATTTTTAAGGATATGCCTTCAACATTTGAAGAAGCGTTAGACATACTGGACAAGGATTTTGAAAAAGCAATTAAGGTTGACAAGGTAGTTTCCCTTAAATCGATAATTGCTTATGAAACAGGCCTTGAGATTTTCAGGCATACAGAAAAAGAAGCCAGCGAGGCTTACGAGAGATTCAAAAAAGACAGAAACAAGGCTGATGAAAAAATACTCAGGGATTATTTCTGCATTATAGGTTTGCTGAAAGCCAAGGAAAATAACCTGCCCATGCAGTTCCATACAGGACTTGGCAGTGCTCCAGCCCTGGATTTAAGAGTTGCAAACCCGATTTTAATGCAATATTTGCTTGCTGAAGATGATATAAAGGAAGTAAAAGTTGTCATAACTCACAGTGGTTATCCCTACACAACAGAAACAGGATATATGATAAGTATATTCCCAAATGTATATTGCGATATTACTGCAATAAATCCTTATTTTGGAGTTGCTGGAAAGAAAGCAATACTTGAGCTTCTGGAGTTTGGTCCTGCAAACAGGATCATGTTCGGAGCTGATGGTGTAATAATACCAGAAACCTACTGGATGGGATATACTCAGGGTGTTAAGGTGCTTGGGAGTGCTCTGGATGAGCTTGTTTCAAGCGACTGGATTACCGCAGGTGAAGCGATTGAATTTGCCGAAAAAATTCTATATAAAAACGCTTTAGAAATTTATGGACTGAAATAATTTAGTTTTATTAGTTTTTGTATAAATCCAAAGGAGTGAAAAAATGGAAACTGGATTGAAAGGTAAAACGGTTCTCCTATCTGGAGCGTCGGGTGGAATCGGTTCTGAAATTGCCAGGTCTTTCGATAAGGAAGGGGCAAGACAGGTACTTACATATTTACCAGATGAGAGAGGTGCAGCTGAATTTCAAGATTTGAAAAAGACTTTGAAAGGTGAATATATTGCAGTTCCAGCCGATCTCACCAAAGAGTCGGATGTTAATGAAATTTTTAAAAAAGCAGACGAGAAATTTGGCAGGATTGATAATTTGATTGCCTGCGCTGGCGTGTGGTCTGAAACAAAGTTCATAGCTGATAGATCTTTGGAAGAATGGAACAGAGCTTTTCAGCTTAATTCAACTGCTGATTTTATGCTTGCCAGAGGATTTTTCAGGAATTTAAGAAAATATAAAGGAGACTATGGTTCCATAGTATTTATCGGTTCAACTGCTGGAGTAATCGGGGAATCACAGCATCATGATTATGCTGCAACAAAAGCAGCAATAATCTTCGGATTAGCTCAAACTTTAAGAATTGAAATAGTCTCTTTTGCAAAACGCGGGAGAGTGAATGTTGTGAACCCTGGCTGGTGCGCAACTCCCGTAACATTTGAAATGCTTAAGGATAAGCAGTTTGTGCATACAATTACTTCAACCATACCGCTTCGAAAGGTAGCAACTCCTCAGGATATAGCAACATCAGTTGTTTTTCTGTCATCTGATGTTCTTGCGGGCCACATAACCGGGGAGGTACTTGCAGTTGCAGGAGGGTTGAAGGACAGATTATATCATGGAGAATTAAAACCTATTACCGAAGATTTGAAACCATATTAAATCTATAAACTTAATTTGCTTTGATCAGTTTGATTAGAAAGGAGGATGCTAATGGCTGAAGGTGGTTATGTTGGAAAGTATCTATCAGTTGATTTGGAAAAAGGTAAAATTGAGCAGTTTGATTTTGATGACGATACAAAAAGAAAATATATAGGCGGGTACGGAATTAGTTGCAAGTATATTTATGAAAATCAAAAACCTGGCACAGATCCATTGGGAAAAGAAAATATCCTGGCTTTCATGTCAGGTCCACTAAATGGTACCACAATTCCGGGATCTCCGAGATATACGGTTTGTGGTAAATCACCACTCACAGGAGGATGGGGAGATTCAAATTGCGGTGGCTCTTTCGGCCCAAGGATGAAAATGGCAGGTTTTGATGGAGTATTTTTTACCGGAAAATCAGAAAAACCAGCTTACCTTCTTCTTGAAAATGGAGAGGCAAAGATAATGGATGCTGGCGGTTTGTGGGGAAAAGATACTTATGAGTCAGACGATATCATCCGTGAAAAGCACGGTAAAAGTGCTGAAGCAGCATTTATAGGCCCTGGCGGAGAAATGCAAACTCTGATTGCATGTATAGTAAACAGGAAAGGTAAAGTGGCAGGCAGAAGTGGTATGGGGGCAGTTATGGGTTCAAAAAACTTAAAAGCTGTTGTTGCAAATGGCAGCATGAAAATTCCAATCGCAAACAAAGAATTATTTAACGAAGTAAGAAAACAGTTCATAGAAGATATTAAAAATGACTACGGAGATGCTGCATGGGCAGCTCATGGCGGGACTCCCACAGCTATTGAATTCGGTATTGACGAGCAAGACTCACCTATTAAAAATTGGGCAGGCGTGACAGCTGATATGGGTGATTATAGCGTTTTTAAATATGATAATATCAAGAAATATATAGTAAAGCGTGAAACCTGCTGGGGATGTCCAATCGCCTGTTGGGATAGGGTAATGCTTGATAAGGGAAAATATGCCATAAAAGAACCCGAACACATCCCGGAATATGAGACCACAGCTATGTTTGGTGCTCTCTGCCTTAACACGAGCTATGAATCAATAATAAAATGTAATGACTTTTGCAACAGGTACGGAATTGATACTATTTCTACAGGTGCCATTGTCGCATTTGCTATAGAATGCTTTGAGAACGGAGTTATTAACAAATCCGATACTGAAGGCATTATACTTTCATGGGGAAATCATGAAACCATAGTTAAACTTACCGAAAAAATAGTAAAAAGAGAAGGAATCGGTGAGATTCTTGCAGATGGAATTATGGGAGCTTCTCAAAAGTTCGGAAAAGCTTCTGAAAAATATGCAATGCATATAGGAGGCCAGGAACTTCCAGCTCATGACACCAGATGGGATCCTAGTCTGGCATTGGTTTATCATCTGGATCCAACCCCCGGAAGACATACACAGGCATTGCAGAATCTTGGTCATAAAGACATAGAGCAGGTTTTTCCGGGTATAGATTTTAGTTTTTGTGCTGGTGGAAATAAAGAGCAGTCTTTAGGAAGGGCAAAAGAGATTAAAATTATGTTTAATCTTATGCATTTGATAAATGTGATAGGCATGTGCATGTTTTCATCCGGATGTACTGACCTAAGGAATTTAGCTAAAATTTTTGAAGCAACTACTGGTTTTAACACCGATATTAATGAATTGAACCTGGCAGGAGAAAGAATTATGAACTTGAGACAGGCATTTAATCTCAGGGAAGGTATAAACCAGCTCAAGTTTAAAGTTCCGGACAGGATTATTGGGAAACCTCCGCTGCCAGATGGCAAGACCAAAGGTATTGTACTTGATTATGATAATATGGTAAGGGAATTTTACAAAGAAATGGATTGGGATTTAAAAACATCAAAGCCAAGCAAGACAAAATTGAGTGAGCTTGGTCTCGATTGGATTGCCAGTGACCTGGAAAAGTAGTGTTAAAATCTTTATAAAAAATATTGTAATTTATATTTATTATATTTTGAAATGAGAAAAATGACTGAATTTAAGAATTTATTTAATCCAATCAAACTTGGTAAGTTAGAGCTGAGAAACAGAATAGCGTTTGCTCCAATAGGAATAGGAGCGTATAACCCTGACGAAACAATTAATGAGATATATTTTCCCTTTATAGAGGAAAGAGCAAGGGAAACAGCACTAATTATAACCCAGGGAACAAGGCCATCCATTAAGTATGGCGGTGTAAGAATAATTGGCACATATGATAACCGATTCATACCAAGCCTTGCAAGGTTTGCGGCTGCTGCGCATAAAAATGGTGCGAAAATATTTATCCAATCGGTAGTGATTGGTGGGAATGACCCGATGGGTGGTTATGCCCCTTCAGTCCTGGATCTTCCTCTATATAGGAATAAATGGGGAAGAGGCGATATGAATCTTCCAAAAGAGCTTAAAACTCACGAAATCAAAGAGATTGTAGAAGAATTTGCCCAGGGTGCCAGGAGAGCACAGGAGGCAGGTTTTGATGGGGTAGAAATTCATGGAGCCTATGGATATTTAATTTCAGAATTTATTTGTCTTGCAACAAATGTAAGGACCGATGAATATGGTGGAAGTTTTGAAAACAGGATGCGGTTCCCAGTAGAAATAATAAGAAGAATTAAAGAAGTTTGCGGCAAGGATTTTCCAGTTGGCTTTAAATTTAATGCTCATCAGGATATAAAACCTGTAGGGATCAATGAAGAAATGGGGCTTGCAATTGCCCAAAGAATTGCCCAGGAAGATGTAGCGTACCTGCATGAGGTGGCAATGGGCGAAGATGTAATGCTGATGGCTCTTGGTAAATATCCTTCAATGCCTACAATATATCAGCCAAGGAATACCACACTTCCACTATCTGCAAATTTAAAAGCTCATATTAAAAATATTCCGGTAATTTGTGCCGGAGGAATTTTAGACCCATCTGATGCAGACAAAATAATTTCAGATGGGAAAGCCGATATGGTAGCTGTGGGAAGAGCTCTTCTTGCGGATCCTCACTGGAGCCTAAAGGCAAAAAATAATCAAAGGATAACTCCATGTATAAAGTGCCTTGTTTGCCATAATGAAGTTGTTAAAAGAGCCAAGGTTGCTGCCTGTTCGGTTAATCCTTATCTTTGCAGGGAAATTGAAATGTCGCTACCAATGACAACAAAACCCAAGAAAATTACTGTAATTGGCGCAGGACCTGCAGGTATTAATGCAGCACTGACTGCTTCCAGAAGAGGACATGAAGTAATTCTTTATGAAAAATCAAATAGGATTGGCGGCCAGGTAGTTACTTCATGCGTTCCTGATTTTAAATATGAATTCGATACTCTATTAAATTTTTACACAAATGAACTATCAGAGAGCAATGTAAAATTAATTTTGAATAAGGAAATTACCCCTGCTGATTTAAAAGATGAAATACCCGATGTGTTGATATTGGCTGCAGGAGGTATTCCGATTGTACCTGATATTGCTGGAATAAACCAGAGAAATGTATTGGGTGCAGTTGACTGTCTTTTAAACAATCTGGACATAAAAGGCAAAGAAATTTTTATTATAGGTGGCGGGGAAGTTGGATGTGAAACGGCTCTATGGTTTAGAAGGAAAGGCAACAATGTAACTATTTTAGAAATCCTTCCGGAGCTAATGTCGCTTGAAGAAATGAAATATCATACGATGGTCCTGGAACGGATGCTTAAGAAAGAAGGGGTAAATATTTTTACAGGATCCAAAGTAATTGAGATAGGGAAAAAAAATATCAAATATAGAGATAATACTGACAAGGCGATAGAGTTGCCTGCTGATATTGTAGTCTATTCTACTGGTTTTCGTGTTCCTTTGGAGATAATCAATAAATTCAAGGGATTATGTAGTGAGTTTTACATAATAGGTGATGCAAATCAGCCTCACAAGATAAGAGAAGCAGTTCACGATGGCGATAGAGTTGGAAGATTGATTTAACAATTTAGTTAAAAATTAATTATCAATTGCCCAGGTTTTCAATATTGGAGCATAAAATGAGGGAACTAACATCGCGGGAAAGAGTATATGCCGCAGTAAACCGTAAAGAAACAGATCGGATACCGATATGTTTTGGGGGAAACAGTGCAACAGTAATTGAAGAAGTTCCTCCAAACGGTATGGCGGCAACCAAACTTTATAGAGCGATTGGCATTGATGATGCTGCACCTAAATATTCTCTTGTAGGAAACATCGTTGGAGCTCCGGACGATAGAGTCATAGAAAGGCTGCATTCTGATTTTCATTATCTTTATTCAAATCCGCCTGCTGATACGATTATGGTAGATGAAAATACAAAAATATACCCTTTCAGTTTTGGCCTGCGAATAAAAAGTATGGGGGGAAACGATATGATTGATTTTACCGATCCACCCATGAAGAATATTACCACCGAAGAAGATATAGCAAAATATCCATATTGGCCTGCACTTGACATCAATATAATGGACGGTGTTTTGGAAAAGGCAAAATTTTTACATGAAGAAACAGACTATTTTATCTGTGCAGATTACCCTTTTGCTTATTATCCGAATAATGGATATGGATTTAACAGCGGGATGGATAAATATTTTATAGATATGGTGTCAAATCCTCGGCTATATCACAAGATTGCGGACAAGTTTCTTGAAACAAGCCTTGCTTACCTGGAACAGTTCTACAGCCAGGTTGGTCAATATGTAGATTGTGCTATGGTATATGATGACCTGGGGAATCAGCAATCAACACTGGTTTCCAGAGATTTGTATCGCAAAAGGATCAAACCTTATCAGGCTGAAATAATAAGAAATATAAGAAAATATTTACGCCCTGAAGCCAAGATAATGATACATTCATGCGGAGCTGTTTATGACTTTATTCCCGAGTTAATGGAGATTGGTGTGCAAATTCTAAATCCCTTACAGCCTCTTGCAAAGAATATGGAACCCTGGAGGCTGAAAAAAGAATTTGGCAAAGACCTGGCATTTTTAGGAGGCCATGATACACAACTGCTGCTTCCCAGTGGAACAGTTGCTGAAAATATTGAAGGTGTGAAAAAGTTAATAAGAGAATATGCTGCTGGGGGAGGTTACATTTTTGCAGCAAGCATTAACATTCAGTCTGATACTCCGCCTGAAAATATAATTGCAGCTTTTGATGCTGCATTGGAATTTGGTAAATACCCAGTTGCAGTTGATTCGGACAGCCAGGATTATGTAGGCTATATTAAAAACTTGAAGCTTGGCGGCAGGGAAAAGCAAGCAGTGCTTCTATAAGACTATTTTAAAAAAAATGGGGGTTGGTTTAATGTATGATTTATATAAAAAATCTGATTACAGGCAGATAATTACTTTAAAGCGTCCTGGTAATGTAAGTAATGATGGATTTAAAGAATGGTGGTTTGAGCGTGCAGACAAAATCAAAAATATTCCTGGAATTAAATGGTATACCATAAATTTTACTTTAGACTGCTCACCATTCGGTAAACCTTCTTTTGATGGTTTTGAAGAAATTTGGTTTGGAAGTGTTAATGAACTGATAATGGCTTATGAACATGAAATAATGAGGAATAGTTTTAAAGATATAAAGCAAAACGGTTTTGACAGACCGGAGTTGATGCAAGCTGCATGGCTTGAAGAAAATATAGTAACTTTGAAAGGTTATAGTAAAATTCCTGACCGGAAAGATATGGTAAGACTAACAGGAATATGCAGTCAACCTCCTAATATGAGCAGAAAAGATTTAATTGATTGGTTTTATCAGCATGCAGCAAGAGTAATTGACAGTAACGGGAGAATGATAATTCCAGGTATTAGATGGTACACACATTCTTTTTCAATATATTCTCCATTTGGTAAGTCCAGAATAGATGGATGTGCAGAAAATTGGTGGGAAACTCTTGCTGAAATTAAAGAAGATTTTAATGGTGAAATTATGCAATCACAGCTTGAAGATAGAGAGAAGGCAATAGATGTTATAGATCCTTCATATTTTCAAGGTGTATGGGCTGAAGAATTTGTAATTAAAATCCCTAAATAAATTTGATAAAAGGAGCTAAATGGTATATAATTTTTCAAAATTGTAAATTTATTTAAAATTTTAAGTAATTATTTTCATATATAAAACATGGGTTTACAATTTTGTAATAATAACTTTTAATTTTTAAAACTGCTTCACATTTATTATAAATTCATAGCTTGTCATTAAGTAATTAGTCTTAATAATGATTAAATATTATTAGAATGATTTTATCACTTCAATAAAAGGAGGTATATATCTTAAGAAAACAAATATATCCATACTAATTAAAATAATATCTATTTGAGGGGAGGAAAAATTAATGAAAAAGAGTCCACTAATTATTATGGTGATCATCATAAGCATTATGATGATCACTACAATGGTTCTGGCAGGATGCAAGAAAGAAGCAGTTGAGACAACTGCGGCAGCTGAGACAACAGCAGCTGAGACTACAGTAGCCGAGACAACTGCAGCTGAAACCACTGCAGAAGACATGACTGCCATAGATCCAAAGATTGTAGAATTAAGGCAGGGACTTGATAAGTACAGAACAACCAATTCTGATTTTAAAGGACCTGGGGGCCAGACACCAACCTGGGATACTGAGTTAGTACTGACCAAGGCGGAAGTTGCAAAAATTCAGGAAAGCAAACATACGGCAGCTCTGGCACGACATGGATCACAGGGTGAATACACGGAAGCTCTTTATGGAGGCTGTATTGACTATTTGAAGTACTTGGGTTTTGAAATTACTGCTGATACATCAGCAGAATTTGATGACGCTAAACTAAAAAGCAATGTTGAGACTATTATGGCTACAAAACCTGATGTAATTATTGGATTTCCGCAAAATACAATTACAGCAGCAGAAATATTCAGACCGGCAGTAGATGCAGGAATAAAACTTGTATTTGTATCAAATCTGCCAGATAAGTTCGTTCACACAAAAGATTATGTTGGAATTTCAACATCTCAGCCATTCGATCAGGCAGTATTCATGGCAGATGCAATTGGTAAATCAGGTGCAAAGAATGTAGGTTTCATATTCTTTAATGCTGATTTTTATATTGTAAACCTGATTGATAAGACAGTTGAAGATACGCTGAAAGCAAAATATCCAGATGTAAATATTGTCAGCAAAGAAGGATTTGCTGATCCAGCCAAAATCGGTGAGGTTGCTGCAGCGATGCTTCAAAAAAATCCTGAAATCGATATATTCTATACACCATTTTCCGGTCTTCCCATAGCTTCAGCTTGCCAGGATGCGGGAAGAAATGACATCAAAGTTGTTACAGAAGGATTAGATGTACCATACTCGGTTAATATGCTTTCAGGTGGTAACATATATGCAATTGTTACGGACTCAACCTATAATATCGGTGTGAATATGGCAATCATGGCAGGTTATGGAGTTTTGGGTAAGGAAGCACCAGATTATGTTATTACTCCAAGCGCAACAGTTACAAAGGATAATGTTGAGGAAATGTGGAATTTTGCATTCAGGATCGTTCCATTACCAGATGAAATCAAGAATCTACTTAAGTAATAATTCAATATTTCTTAATATAGAGAATATAGAAAAGTTACGATGATTTTAAGGTAGGGTAATTTGTTTAGACAATTTATTTTGATTATTGGTAAATTTAAAAAAAATCAATATATTGCTAAATAAGTTACCCTACTATTTTTTAAAAGAATAAATATGTCATTTAATATTGATTGATAAGGACAAGATATGAATAACAACAATGATACTATTCTAGAGATGGTCAATATCAATAAGGACTTCAACGGCGTGCAAGTACTGGAAGATATAAATTTTGACCTTAAAAGAGGCGAAGTACATGCGATCATCGGACAGAATGGCGCTGGCAAGTCAGTGCTCATGAAAATATTGAGCGGGGTTTATACAAGAAGCAGCGGTAAGATAGTAATAGATGGCAAGGAGATCAACTACACTACCCCTATGGAAGCAAGGAAAAAAGGCATTGGAATGATTTTTCAGGAATTCAGTCTTATTCCAACCATGACCGTTGCAAGAAATATTTTCTTAAACAGAGAGCCAAAGCGAGGAATATTTATCAAAGACGGGGAAATGATAAAAGATTCAAAGCAAACCCTAGAAAATCTGGGAGTCGATATCAATCCAAAGAAAATTTTAAAAGATCTTTCAGTTTCACATAAGCAGCTGGTAGAAATAGCAAAAATAGTTTCCCAGGAAAGGAAAATAATTGTTATGGATGAACCAACTGCATCTCTTTCACAAGCTGAAGTTTTGATTTTAAATAAGGTTATTAGAAAATTAAAAGAAAAAGGCATTTCAATTATTTACATTACCCACCATTTAAGAGAAATATTTGAAATTTGTGATAGAGTCACAGTACTTCGGGATGGCAAAAGTGCAATATTT
>JAMCVO010000645.1:10604-11266 GCA_023475715.1 Actinomycetota bacterium | reverse complement strand
CCGTATTCAAGCTCTACAATCATTAGTATTATCCTATATGTTTACTTCTATATTATATCTATTTTTATATCTATTATATTTATTAATTATAATCCGCATTATTACATTACTGCCCTGTATAAATCCTGGTGCGGAGCAGCTATTACTTCAAAATCTACAAGAAAATCCTTGCTTTCAGGATACTGAATCCCTGCTTTTATGGATTCGGTCACTGATGAAAGCTCTCCGTTTATAATACATATATTTTTCCCACCCAGAGCTCTCGCTATTCTTATTTCAACAAGATCAACATCAGTTGCTTTGATTGCTGCATCGGCAGCCCAAATTATCGAAGGTGCGGTCAACGTTTCAATTAAACCAATTGATTTGAGTTCGGCAACCTCTGAAGTGCCGTTAATGGCCGCAAACATTTGCTTGTATACATTAGGTATAACAACAGAATCAATTATAAATGTATCAATTTCCTGATGAATTATGCTGATTGAATTCTTGACTGCGCTGACATTGCCGGCAAAAATAATATAATACTTCCCGGGACAAATAGTTCTGGCATCCATTATCCTGACTTCTGAAGCTTTTACAATCCTGTCAACTGCTGCGATACCAACAGCAATACTCCTGAACTCAACCACACCTATGGATTTTTCCATAAACGACCTCTA
>JAMCVO010000645.1:10053-10594 GCA_023475715.1 Actinomycetota bacterium | reverse complement strand
GATGTAATCCTTAAAGAGGCCGGATATAACCCTGTCAACTTCACTATGCGGTCTTGGAATAACATGCACGCTAACCAGCTCTCCAACCCTTTTTGCAGCTGCTGCGCCTGCATCAACTGCTGCTTTAACAGCACCAACATCGCCTTTTATTGTCATTGTTACCAGCCCGCTGCCGGCATATTCTTTTGATATCAGCTTTACATTTGCAGCTTTTACCATAGCATCTGCTGCTTCAATTGCTGCTACAAGTCCTCTTGTTTCTATCAATCCCATTGCTTCTTCCATCTGATATTTCTCCTTTCAGAATATCTTAAGAATTTTAAAATTATTATTTAACAAAATTCATGGCATTGTTTACGACCATTCTTCTCATCCTTGTAAATATTTTTGGAGATGTTGTCCCCTCTCCGGTTGCACCTGCTATTGTCCAGGTTGTTCCGCCCTTTGAAACTCCAACCGCCAGGGATTGGGAAGGACCGTTTACAACAAGAATGGTGCAATTTATTTCCTGGCCGAACTTTGTAATTCTTCCTATGTCTCT
>JAMCVO010000645.1:0-10043 GCA_023475715.1 Actinomycetota bacterium | reverse complement strand
ATGTCTCTGGAATGAATTATCGCAGTATGCCTGAATCCATGCTCAACTCTTATGGCCATCTTAACAGCTTCTTCAAAACTGTCTACAATTACTATCGGAAGTACAGGCATCAACTGTTCGTGCTGAACCATTGGATTATCTTCCTTTGTTATAAATACTGCAAGCCTTATGCCAGGGTCTATATTGATTCCGGCCTCTTTAAGGATTACATCACAATTTTTACCCATATACCCTTTTACTATTTCGCCGTCTTTTACAACTAAATTTATCACTTTTTGAGCTTGCTCTTCATTTAAAACTATAGTTTTATTTCTTGCAAAAGCAGCCAGCAGCCTGTCAACCACACTTCTCATACAGATACAGATCTTTTCCTCATTGCAAAGTATGTTATTATCAAAAGTTGCCCCAGCCACTATATCTGCCGCAGCTTTTTCAATATCTGCTGTATCGTCCACTATCACCGGAGGATTTCCGGGGCCGGCACCCATAACTCTCTTACCGCTTTTCATAGCAAGTCTTACAATTCCGGGACCACCTGTTACCACCAGAAGGTTTACATCAGGGCTCTTGAAAATTGTTGCCGTATTTTCAATTTTTGAAGCTTTTGCCGCTGTTATTAAATTTGGCGGGCCCCCTGCATCTACTATTGCCCTGTGAACCATTTTAAAGGTTTCAATTGTGCAGTTATGGGCTGACGGATGGGGCAGGAACACAATTGAGTTTCCGGCAGATATCATTGCTATTGTATTATTGATAATTGTAGGCCCAGGATTTGTCATTGGTGTAATTGCTGCAATGACACCAAAAGGTGCCCCTTCTACAGTTACTATTCCCTTTTCATCGCTATATGTTTTGATCTCAAGCTCTTCGGGTCCGGGTGTATAAGTGGCAGATACCTCTATTTTCAGAATTTTATCTTCGATCCTGCCCATTTTGGTCTCCTCAACGGTCATACGGGCAAGTCTTTCTTTGTTTGCCTGGGTAGCTTTTCTTATTGAATCAACAATCTTATATCTTATTTCCCTGCCAAGATCAACGAAACGTGCCTGGGCCACTTTTGCAGCAGCTATTGCATCTTCTATCCTGTCAAACAATCCTTCGTTTTCTGCAGAAGGTTGCGAAATTTTTAATTTTGAGATATTTTGGCTCGAAAGCAAATTCTCAACTACACCTCTTACTATTTTTTCGATTTGGCTCTCATCTATTGCCACATTTTACCTCCCCTGTCAAATTTTATGGTAAGTACGAAATTCAGCCTAAAAGTTTTAATTGTTGTTTTATCATTTACTGTTTTATTTTATAAATTAAGTTAAATATGTAATTTTAATTCCTCTTGCAACTGCTTCATCTCTGGCAAGCGGGCTCAATATTACATTGGGCGAAACTTCTATGCCGGTTTGAATATAGTTATCAAGATTTTCCATTGTAATAACTGTCTTTTTGGTTAGCGCTGATTGCCCGTATTGTGCAGATCCGGCTCCTGATCCGGCACATGCTCCATTTTCTGCAGATGATGATGCCGGAGCTCCGGTTACCTGTCCCTTACGGCAGGGCTGCCCTGTAGAGAGGGTACACATGTTACTTAACAGGTTTGTGTCTGTCATCTCTCCCGAAAAACTTCCGTCAGGTATGGATGGCGGGGTATGCTCCTTATCAGCCATAGTAATTGATATCGGGGACACACATGATGCATCAACTATTTCAACCATTGTCCCGTTAATAACATCTGCAGCATTCCCATCATCGGTATCAACATGCAATTCTGTTTTAAAATCCGGCGCTACTCTTACCTGTACATTATTAAATGTTAATCCTTTTGGCCCTCCGACTCTGACATCAACAACCTGATTGTCCTTTATGCCAAAAAAATCAGCGTCTTCGCTGCTTAAGTGCATGTGTCTGTTTGCTCTTATTACACCCTCATTAAGATAAACAGCCCCCTTGGGACCTCTCAGAACGGCTGATGCCGAACCGGATATTTCACCCGAAGGCCGCACAGGAGCATCAATTCCAAGTATTATGCAGTCTGTTTTTGCAAGTTCGACCTGAGTCTTGCTTCTCAAGGGGCCAAGAATTCTCACATTCTGGATAGCATTAAGTTTGGGACCGACAACAGTCAATGTTTCTTTTGCGGCATAACCTGGATTATAAAGTCCTCTCAATACATTGAGGGTGTAGCCTTTCCCAAAAAGAATATCCAGATGCTCACTGCAAAGATGTATATGTCTGACAGATACGCCACATACTATTTTTTTGTCAGTACGCCTGAGCTGGCTTAGGTCACCTCCGGATGCGGAAGGCACTGACGCTGAGCCTGAGGACGAAGCTGTTCCCATAGTCTGCTTGTCTCTTTCCAGCTTCTCCATTACATTTTTAACCACATCTCTAATTAATTGCTCGGTATCCAATTTAATACCTCACTTAAATCTGGTATGTTTAACTTTATAAATACTGCTGTAGTCTTCTATTTACTATTTCTCTTGAGGTAAAATCATGTCCAGCTCAGGATGCGGCCTTGGAATAACATGCACCGAAATGAGTTCCCCAACTCTTTTTGCTGCAGCTGCGCCTGCATCAACTGCTGCCTTAACAGCGCCAACATCACCTTTGACTATAACAGTTACCAGTCCTCCGCCGATTCTTTCTTCACCCATCAAGGTAACATTTGCAGCTTTCACCATAGCATCTGCTGCCTCGATTGAACCTACAAGGCCCTTTGTCTCGATCATACCTATTGCTTCACCTGACATTTGTTCTTCCTTTCTTTTATTACTAATTCATTTTTGAATTAACTTAAAGTAATTAAAGCCGTGCAGCTATAAAATATAGTCTGCAACGTTTATTAATGGCTGGCTTTCAAATCATTGCAAGCCAGAACATTATTTACAATAATAGTTACTAATTTTATCAATTTATCCTTTGTTATTACAATACTGTCACCGGAAATCTGTTCGCTTTCAGCACCACCACTTTTTATAAATTTGCCATCAATCCTGCAGCCTGGATAATTTGCGTTTTCAAGTCCAAATTTTTCCCTGATGCCAATCATTTTTCTGACGTTATCCTCACCTATAACATTAACATTTCCCAGCATTCTGGCCACAAGGTTTATTTTAGCAAAAAGCTCAAGGCTTTCCATCCTGTAATATGCCTGATGTACATCTTTTCCTATGGAAAGAGCTCCATGATTTTCCAGCAGGAAAACATCATGTTCCTTAAGGTAGGGCCTTATATTGTCCGGAATTTCTGAAGTTGAAGGGATTCCAAATCTTGTCAGCGGAATTGAGCCTAAGGATATAATTATTTCAGGCATTATACATTCATCAAGAGCAATTCCTGCAACCGCAAAACCTGTCGCAAAAGGCGGGTGAGCATGAACTACAGCACCAATATTTTCCTTACCCCTGTAAACATCCAGATGCATTTTCACCTCTGAAGATGGCTCCAGTTCACCACTAATTTTATTGCCATCCATATCAACCTTTATAAGCTGATCAGTTGTAAGATAGCCTTTGCTCATACCTGTTGGGGTACATAGTATGGTATTTGGACCAATCCTGATTGAAATATTACCGTCATTTGCCGCTACCCATCCATTTGCATGAACCCTTCTGCAGATATCTATTATGTCGTTTCTATGCATACTTTCAGTTTTTTCCATTTTCATTCCTAAACTCTATAAATAAATTAACAATTGCACATCGATGACCCCAGCCATCTCAGCAGATTCTTATCAGGATTTGCAATAACCCTGAATGCAATCAATGCCCCTCTTTCGCTTAAAAAACTTGCTGCATTTTCGCAGGCTTCATTTATAGAAGCCAGGTCTCCAGTAATTATATAAAAGCTGTTTACCCCGCAACCTTTACCCAATCTTAATTCAACAATTTCAACTTCAGCGCTGTCAAGGCTTATATCAGCTGCTTTTATCAAATTTGCCATCTGAAGACTTTCAATAATGCCAATGGAATCCAGAAGCAGTTTAGCTGAATTGCCGCTTATTGAACCTATTACTTCATTGTTGATCCCGCTGACAACAAAAGAGCTGAATACCTGCCTGCCCCCAAGCCTGTCAGCCGTATCCTGCGCTTTTTCAACGGCTGCCACATCACCTTCGACAATAGTAAGATATTTTCCGGGACATAGCGTGGTCCCCAGGACAAGGCTGACAGTTGCAGTTTTTAACATGGCATCTGTAACAATCAAGCCCCTTGAGATGCTCTTGAATTCAACTATTGCAATATTTCCTTTGTATCCTGCCATTCCTGCTGTCCCTATTCTTTTATTATTATATATGAATCGGTTATTTCAGATACAATGCCATTTATCGAGCTGTGAACTTTAGCGCCAAGTTTTCCCTCGGGGATGTCCGCTACAAGCTGACTTTCAGTAATCTTATCTCCTGTTCTGACAACTGGGACGGAAGGTGCGCCAACGTGCTGGGAAAGGTATAGTTTGATTTCACTTATTTTTGCATTGAAATCACTCAGTGAAGTTATGCCGGGGTACCTGTCAACTTCCAGCCTTTTTTCAAGTCTGTCTAACGGCACTTTCCTGTAATCCCTGAAATCATTTACAGCCAAGTCTTTCCTGTTATGGCGATTTTTTACACCTTTTTTGCCAAGCTCAGCCTTTATATAATTGAAAAGCGATCTTCCCGACAAATCCACTACACAGCTGTAAAGCTCGCACAATCCGCAGTCACAGCATAAAAATGCAAAGTCAAATTTTTCCAGATCTGAATCATTGAGTTCTCCCCGATACATTTTTTTCATCATTTCATCCGGGAAAAGTTCATGTCCCAAAAGATACCTGGGGCATAAATCTGTGCACATTCTGCAGCTTAGGCAAATTGCCTGAGCCCTTTTAACCGCCCTGTTTATGCTTCTTCTTCTGTGCTCGACAACTATGGAATCTTCAGGCAGAACAATTATGGATTTGGTAGTTTTTTTAACAGCATATTTATCCAGATCTACAATTTTACCCATCATCGGCCCGCCATCAATTACTGCAAAGTTACCGCCGGTTATAACGCCCCCGCAATACTGGATAAGTTTTTTTACCGGAGTTCCGACCGGAACTTTCAGGGTCATCGGACTGGCAACTTCACCATTAACAGTGACATATTTTTGCGTTACATTTTCACCGCCAAAAGCATTTGAAATATTGAGAAGAGTTTCTGCATTTGTTACGATTACTCCAAGCTGCAGCGGAATACCGCCTTCCGGCACTATCTTATGAGTCACTTCATAAACAAGCACCTGCTCGTCTCCTGCGGGATAGAAGTTGCCAAGCTTAAATATTTCAAAATTAAAGCCATCTGATTTACCACTGTTTTTAAAATCTTCTATTACTTTTATGGCATCTTTATATTTTGCTTTGAGAGCAAGCACGATTCTTTTTGCTCCCGTCAATTCAGCTGCAATTTTCATCCCTTCATAAACTTTACCAAAATCATACTTCAGTAAAAGCTTATCCACATGAATCATCGGCTCGCACTCAGCACCATTTATGATCAGAGTATCTGCCTGAGCATTAAATTTTACATGTGATGGAAAACCTGCACCGCCGGCCCCGACTATTCCTGCATTTTTTATAATTTCGATTCCCTGTTTATCCATTTTTAAAGTTTATTATTCATAATTTCCTGATTTTATTAATCTTTATACTCTAAACTATATGATTTATATTCTCCAGATCTATTCTTTCCACTTTTGCCACAATAGCAGCATCAATATTCCTGCCTTTAGTTATGTCAGTTTTTTTAGCAGTACTGCCTGTAACCATCAGTCCAAGCTCTCCTTCTCCAAGACCAACAGTATCAATTGCTATATAGAAATCCTTTCTTTCTGTAAGATCTATATCAACTGTTTGAACAAATAAGACCTTAACCCCTTTTATAGAATCATCTTTTATGGTAGATGTAACACTGCCGATAACTTTAACCATTTTCATAATTTTTTTAGCCCTTTATCACTTTTTTCAATTTTTCCATATCTATCTTATCTATTATGCCAATGATTGAACCTCTTAATGGTATATTTTCCACTCCCATTGCATCGCTTATTATCTTGCCGTCAGCACCCCAGATCACCAGGCTGCCAATAGCAGCGTTCAAAAAATCACCAACTATTTCTTCTTTGCCAATAACTTTCCCATCAGGATCCAGAGGTTCAACGATCATCAGCTTAATGCTTTTTAATTTTTCATGTTTTATTGTTGAAATTACGTTTCCCTTAACTCTTCCAAATCTCATTTTCTGCTATCCTGTATTTATTTTTTTATCAAATTTTAAAATTTGTTTTAACCTATTATTGTAATCGCTTGTGTTGAATTTTCAGTCATAATCTTCTTTATTGCAATATTATCTTGGAAGTATTTTTTCAATTTCTCCATATCCAACCTTTCTGACTTATGTAAAATATTCTTGCTTTCATCTTTGTATTCTTCTTCTGTTTATAGATATTTTAAAACAGTCGGGACGGAAATATTCTTTGCTGTAAATAAGTGGATTTCCTTTCTGATCATAAACTACCTGCTGTATGACGAGAATAGACTTGCCTTCTTCATATTCCAGTTTTTTAGCAAGATCAGCTGTACAACATGTCGGCATTATCTCTGCCAGGCTGTTGCCTATTTTTATTTTTAATGTTTCCTCAATGAATCCATATATGGAAATATTTTCATCATTGCTGCTTAGAAAAGCATTTACAAGTGATGGTGAAAAATAATCAATTGTATAAACAACAGGCTTGCTATCTGCTGTTCTGACTCTTTTGCACACAAGGATATCTGAACCTTTGGAAACATTTAAAGACTTAGCAAGATTCATATCGGCTTTTACTAGTTTTCTCTCAAAGAATTTAACCCCTGGTTTATATCCTGCCGAAGTTATCATCTCTGTTGTTCCCAGATTCATATCCAGCGTCTCGTTTATCTGTTCAAAATCACTTGATAAGAAAGTACCGATACCATGAACAGTGTAAATAAGCCCTTCTTCCCTGAAAACCTTTAAGGCTTCCCTTAATGTCAACCTGCTGACATTTAACTTCCCTGCAAGTTCGGATTCGGGAGGAAATTTATCACCGACTTTCAGATTCTTAATTCTTATATAATCCACCAGCAACTTTTTAATTGTTAAAAATGTTGACATATTTTCATTCTAAACGGACTTTATTTTTATTATCACCTAATTTATTTAAAAGCTTAGGCAAAGCTATCTTTAAACTTTTTTGCCTAATTTTGAAAGGACAGCTGCTACATTGTCACTATATGAACCGTCGGGAACAAATTTCTTTTCAAAGAAAGCTCCACCAATTGTAAATCCCCATACTCCCTGGTCAATTGTTTCCTGAAGCCTTGCAAAACTGTTTATTGAGCCTGCTGAAACAACAGGAACTCTTACAGCATTTCTAACAGCCGCAACAAGCTCATTTACTTTCTCCGGTTTGATATATCTATACGCAAGGAGGTCAAAACCATTTGCTCCTGCTGCTTCTATTCTTTTTGCATCCGCAGCAATTTCTTCTACTGTTCCATCAAGAATTGAGGGTCGCTCATAAATCTTGCCGCAGAACGGGAAATAGTTAATTTTCTTGTCTATTATTTTCCAGATTGAAGGGTAATATACTGTACCCATAAGATAATCAAATCCCATATCAACAGCCATTTTAGATGGCCCCATAATTTTATCTTCATCATATTCTACTACCTCTATAAATGATTGAAATCCTGCAGCATGAATCTTATCGTTTAATAATTTCATTTTTTCAGGCGGGAGCCCTATTTCCTTAAAGCCAAAATAATCTACAGGCAAATGCTTTACCTCTTCGAAAGCTTCTATTGCGTTGGGAACAGTAACATCGTTTTGCGTGAACATTAATATCAGTTTGGGTGCCATAATTATTAGCTCCTGTGAAAAGTTGTTAATAAATAATTATATGATATCTTTTAATAGTCATCAGATTTCTAAGAATAGATTTTAGCTTTTATTATTTTTTTAGTCAATAATTTTTGCCGAAAACGTTAAGCTTTTTAAAGCTTGAAATTTCAGATGAAGTTTACAGGCTCATGAAAAAAATATATCTTTAATGCAAAAATATAAAAACAATTTTTATAATAATTTACGTAATTATCCCCTTGGTATAATTACCATAATTTATATATATCCGTGTTTATATATATTCGTTTTTATCAATTACGTTCATGATGTAATCTACTGCCTCCTGCGGGCTGTCAACAACACTGTAAAGATCCTTATCCTCCGGGCTTATGGTGCAGTATTTTTCAAGCAGGCATACATTAATCCATTGATATAAGTCTTTCCAGTAATCTTTTCCGAAAAGAGCAATCGGAAAATGCTCGATCTTATTTGTTTGTGCCAGTGTCAGGGCTTCAAAGAGTTCATCAAGAGTACCGTAGCCTCCAGGGAAAATAACAAATCCAACCGAATATTTCACAAAAATCATTTTACGGACAAAAAAATACCTGAACTCTAATGCTATATTCTGGTATGGATTTGGTGCCTGTTCAACAGGAAGCTCTATGTTGCAGCCTATTGACAGTCCCCCCGACTCTAATGCCCCTTTGTTTGCAGCTTCCATTATGCCGGGACCTCCACCAGTAATTATTCCCAAATCCTGCTTTACAAGCAGTGATGCGGTTTCATAAGCAGCTTTGTAATAAGGATCATCAGATGTTGTACGGGCTGAGCCGAAAAAAGATATGCATGGTCCTACTCCCGCAAGAGCATTGAATCCTTCGACAAATTCACTCTGTATATGAAGTACCCGCCATGGGTCTGATTTTACAAAACCATAATCCATCTTTTTTGAAGCACGCAGCAGTTCCTTATCTTCATTCTTGCGAAGATATTTTTTATTCATCTTTTATTTTCTTTCATTAATATTTTTTTACTTTTTATTTGTCTGCAATTCTATATGGGAATTACTTTTATACTATTCTACATTTAGGACTAAAATGCAACTTATTTTTATATGCTTATTTCCGGTCATACTTTTTATGTTTGTTAAAAAATTATAAATTATATAAAATTACAATTATAAATTTGTTAATGCACTAATTGAGACCTGCAGAATATTAATATGCAACATCAAGAAAGAAGGGAATAAAAATGGACGTTAAATTGCTCTACCAGCCATCGTATACAATGGCTAATGTAAGACTTGCTGCAAACGAAGAAATCCGCGCTGAATCAGGAGCAATGGTTTCAATGGGAGACGGTGTATCAATCGAAACAAAAATGCAGGGTGGTTTCTTTAAGGCTCTTGGGCGATCTGTGCTTGGGGGAGAATCATTTTTCATGAATACTTTTAAGGCTTCGGCTAACGGTGGAGAGATAAACCTGGCGCCGCCTCTTCCGGGAGACATGTTTGTTGTAAATCTTGAAAAATCTATGCTTGTTCAGTCAGGATCTTATGTTGCCTGTGAGCAGACAGTTGAAATTGATACAAAATGGGGTGGAGCAAAAACTTTCTTTGCATCTGAGGGATTAATTTTGCTGCGTGCGTCAGGCTCTGGTAAGCTATTGCTTTCAAGCTTTGGAGCAATACACGAAGTTATATTAGGGGCAGGTGAGAAATCTGTAGTTGATACCGGTCACTTTGTAGCATTTGATGAAGGCATAGGATTTAGCGTTCGCAGAGTCGGTGGTCTAAAATCAACATTCTTCAGTGGTGAAGGCCTGGTTGTAGATGTTACCGGTCCGGGCAGAATCCTGATTCAGTCAAGGTCGACAGACTCATTCCTTGGCTGGCTGATACCAAAATTACCCAAAAATAATTCTTAATAAAAAACAATGGAACTTATGCAGACAGGTGTTTATATTGGAGTAATTTATATTGGAATAATAATCGCATGCTATCTGATTGGCGCAATTCCTTTTTGCTATATAATTGGACAACTTGCAGGCGGGAAAAAACTCACTGAGATTGGCGATAAAAACCCCGGGGGATGGAATCTTATTTTTAATGTTTCAAAATTCTGGGGAATTATAGGTACCATGCTTGATGTCGCAAAGGGCT
>JAMCVO010000612.1 GCA_023475715.1 Actinomycetota bacterium | reverse complement strand
AAACTCCCTTCATAAAATAATATTGGGAAGTTTATTATGAAATATTATGGTGAGTGATTAAAGATAAAAGGATTATTTCTCGCACTATTACTTAAGCACTCACCATACTGTAGCACTCTACATAATGCCTGTTATGGTGAGCTCACCATAACAGGCACAGCTTCGCCACGGAATTCTACAGACAAACAAAAGATCTTGAAACACTCCGAATGATATTAGGTCACAGCAGTATTTTAACCTCACAGATATATATAAACTTGGCCAATGAAGAAGTAAAGGCTGCTATGGACGGCTTCCGCCAATTTGTAAAGTAAAAATACTCCAGAAAGCACAAAGAATAAGGCTGTGTACACGCTGTATACGCCACCCTGGGACACGATAATACCATACCCAAGGAATTATACCATTAATCAAAAAAATCTTTTTTCCTATCATTCAAATTGAGAATTTAATATAATGAAAATATTAATTTTATCACCTACACTTTTATTGTTTTTTATTTAAGCCAAAAATTAAAATTAATATAAAAATTAGACATGGAAAATTTTACTGAGAAAGCAAATTTTATTTGGCAGGTTGCCGATGATATTCTGCGTGGAACATTTAAACAACATGAGTATGGCGATATAATTCTTCCGTTTGTTGTACTTCGCCGGCTTGACTGTGTACTGGAAGAGTCCAAAGATAAAGTAATAGAGGTATATGAAAAATTCAAAGACAAACTCCAGGACCCATCACAAATACTTCTTCAAGCAACCGGTGGTAAAAACTTTTATAATACCTCTCTCTATGACTTAAAAAGACTGTCTCAGGATGCAAAGCAAATTGAGCTAAATTTTAATAATTATTTAAATAATTACAGTGAAAACGTAAGAGATATTATTGAAAATTTTCAGATAGATAAGCTTATTAAAAGACTTTCAAACAATGACCTGCTATATCTTCTTATAAATAAATTTACTGAAATTGATCTGCATCCTGATAAAGTATCAAATCATGAAATGGGCTATATTTTTGAGGAGCTTCTCAGAAGATTTTCTGAAATGTCAAACGAAACTGCAGGAGAGCACTATACTCCACGTGAAGTTATAAGACTTATGGTAAATCTTTTATTTGCAGAACATAAAGATGAGCTATCCGGAAAAGGCCTTATAAGAACAGTTTATGATCCGGCTTGTGGTACTGGTGGAATGCTGACCGTAGCAAAAGAGCATATTGAAAATAATATAAATCCGGACTTAGACATAATAATGTATGGCCAGCAGCTAAATGAACAAACCTATGCAATAGCTAAATCAGACTTTTTGATGTTAGGTGAAGATGAAAAAAACATTGTACAAGGTAATAGCTTTATACAGGATAAATTCAAAGGAAAAAAGTTTGACTTCATGATGTGTAATCCTCCTTTTGGAGTAAGCTGGAAAAAAGAACAGAAATTTATTGAAAATGAGTCAAATGATCCATATGGCAGATTTTCCGCAGGTCTTCCAAGGTCAAGTGATGGTGCGCTTCTATTTTTACAGCATATGATTTCAAAGATAGAGCCAAGAGGCAGCCGTGTTGCAATTATCTTTAATGGAAGTCCTCTTTTTACAGGTGATGCCGGAAGTGGTGAAAGTAATATAAGAAAATGGATCATAGAAAATGACTGGTTGGAAGTAATAATAGCTCTTCCTACTGAGCTATTTTATAACACAGGAATTGCAACCTATATATGGATTGTAACCAACAACAAGCCTGTAAAACGAAAAGGTAAAGTCCAGCTTATAAATGCAATTTCCTTTTTTCAGAGCATGAAAAAGAGTTTAGGAAATAAAAGAAAATTTATCTCAAATGATCAGATAAAAGATATAACAGAAATATATTCCAGATTTAAAGATAGCAAGGACTGTAAAATCTTTGACAATGACGATTTTGGTTATATAAAAGTTACAATTGAACAGCCTCTTAATAAAGATACAGGTAAAAATCCTAAACCGGACCCAACAAAAAGAGATTATGAAAGAGTTCCATTAAAGGAAAATGTTGATAAGTATTTTGAAAGAGAAGTAAAACCACACCTGCCTGATGCCTGGATGGATAGAACAAAAGATAAAATGGGATATGAGATAAACTTTACCAAATATTTTTATGAATATAAGCCGCTAAGACCATTGAATGAGATTAATAAAGATCTATTAAAACTGGAAGATGAAACAGAAGGCCTACTTAAGGAGATACTCAAATGAGAAAACCTTATCCATCATATAAAGATAGCGGAGTTGAGTGGATTGGAAATATACCCAAACACTGGGCGACAAGTAAATTAAAGTATTTAAGTGAAGTTTATTCAAGTACAGTAGATAGATATATTTATGATGATGAGATCCAAGTTTCAATATGTCATTATCCTGATGTTTATAAAAATGAGTTTGTAGATGAAGATACTCTATTAAATAAAGGTTCCTGTAACCAAGTTGAATTTAAAAGATTCCAATTAGAAAAAGGATTGGTAATTTTAACAAAAGACTCTGAAACACCTGATGATATCGGCATCCCTTGTTATATTGAAAAAAATCTGAGCAATGTTGTATGTGGTTATCATCTTTCAATAATTAAAACAAATAATAATCATATAAATAGCAAATTTCTTTTCAGATTTATTCAATCGGATAAAGTTAGATGTCATTTTGAAGTTCAATCAAAAGGTATAATAAGATTCAGTTTAGGCAAATCTATAATTGAAAACTTATTTGTAAATCTCCCTCCTCTTCCAGAACAACAACAAATTGTGGAATATCTTGATAATAGAACCAAACCCATTGATGAATTAATTGAAAAGACAAAACAAAAGATCGAGCTATTAAAAGAAAAGCGAACCTCTCTTATAAATCACTCTGTAACCAAAGGCCTAAATCCTGATGTTGAGATGAAAGACAGTGGAATTGAATGGATTGGAGAAATACCAAAACACTGGATTATTTCAAAATTCAAATACGATACGATTACACCGGTTCGTTATGGACTTAATATTGAAAATAATAAGTATGCCAATGAAGGTATAAGATTTATAAGAATTACTGATTTAGATGATTGGGGTGGATTAAATCCCGAAAATGGTAAATATTTAACTGATTCAGATGTAGATAATGAATTTTTACTCAATAAATACGATTTATTATTATGCCGAAGTGGACATACTGTAGGTAAATCATATTTACATCTACTTGATGGTAAATATACCTCAGGTGGTTATTTGGTCAGGTTTAATTTTGGTAATTATTTTTCTTCAAAATTCATTTTTTACGTTACAAAAACGCATTTTTATTGGAATTGGCTTTATATGAATACAATAATTTCAACAATTGAAAATGTAAATGGTGAAAAATATTCAAATTTTAATTATCCAAAACCACCTATCACTGAACAACAACAAATTGTTGAGTATCTCGATTTTCAGATGCAAAAAATTGATGACCTAATAGAAAAGGAAAATAAACGAATCGAACTTTTAAAAGAGTACCGCCAATCACTTATTTCAGAAGCAGTAACAGGTAAAATCGATATAAGAGATAAGGTAGCAGTATGACTCCACAATCATATAAAGAACAAAATTTTGAGGAACACATTGAACAAAAGCTACTTGAATCAGGATATCATAAAAGGTACTCAGATGATTACAATAAAGACCAGTGCCTAATTCCGTCTGAAGTAATTGCATTTATAAAATCCACTCAACCCAAGGAATTTGAAAACCTCCAGATTCAATATGGTGCTGATACTGAAAATAAAATCTTCTATAGGCTATCGCAGGAAATTACTCAAAAAGGTGCTCTTGAGGTCCTGCGAAAAGGTTTTAAAGACAGAGGTTCTAAATTTAGAATGGCCTACTTTAAACCATCAAGTGGATTAAATCCAGAAGCTAAAATGCTTTATGAGCAAAACAGATTTTCAGAAGTAAGGCAGCTTGAATTCAGCACCAGGAATACAAAATCTCTTGATATGGTAATATTCTTAAATGGTATACCGATAATTACTGCAGAGCTTAAAAATTCACTTACTGGTCAATTTGTTGAGCAGGCCATAAAACAATACAAAAATGACCGTGATCCAAAAGAGGATCTGTTTAAATTCAAAAGATGCCTTGTACACTTTGCTGTAGGAAATGAAAAGGTATTTATGAGTACCAAACTCTCTGGAGCCAATACCAAATTCTTACCATTTAATAAAGATACAGAAAATCCGGTAAATCCTAACGGCCATAAAACAGCCTATCTCTGGGAAGACATCTTTCAGCCTGACACTCTGCTTGATTTAATAAATAATTATCTGCATATCCAGGAATATAGCGAAAAATACTTTGTAAAAGATATTGGCCTTGATGAAAAAGTTCATAGATCTCTTATCTTCCCCAGGTATCATCAGCTTGGTGCAGTAAGAAAAATACTTGATGCACTTCATGCTGAAGGTGTTGGAAAGAGTTATTTAATTGAACATTCTGCAGGATCCGGAAAGTCAAATTCAATTGCCTGGCTTGCCCATCACCTGGCTAATTTTTACCAGAAAAGCACTGATAAAGACAGGCTATTTGATTCAATCATTGTTGTAACTGACAGAAGAGTGCTTGACCGCCAGCTTCAAAACACGATTAAACAGTTTGAACAGACAACCGGAGTTGTAATACCGATAGAGAAAAATGCCCAACAGTTAAGAGAAGCCCTTGAAAGTGGAAAAGACATAATAATATCAACCATACAAAAATTCCCTGTAATATCGCAACATATATCAGAGCTTAAAGGTAAGCGTTTTGCCGTAATTGTTGATGAAGCCCACTCAGGCCAGCAAGGTGAAGATGCAAGACATTTAAAAAAAGTTCTATCTGTAAACTTGGAAAATGCTGAAGATGAGGATAGAGTAGAATTTGATCTTGATGATGAGGTACTCCGAGAAATAAGTCTTCGTGGAAAACAGCTTCATATATCATATTTTGCTTTTACGGCAACTCCAAAAAATAGGACTCTTGAGATGTTTGGCAGGAAAAATGATCAAGGTCAGTTCTGTGCATTTCATATCTACTCCATGAGACAAGCCATAGAGGAACATTTCATTCTTGATGTTTTAAAAAATTACATGACATACAAACGTTACTTTAAATTGATGAAAACAATAGCCGGTGATAAAAAGTATGAAAAAAGAAAAGCTGCAATACTTCTAACCTCATATGTAGATCTGCAGCCTCATGCAATTGAAGCAAAAACTCAGATAATGCTTGACCATTTCATAGATAATACCCAAAACCAAATTCAAGGAAAAGCTCGTGCAATGGTTGTGACAAGGTCAAGGCTTCATGCAGTAAAATACTTTCTTGAATTTAAAAAACAGATGAAAGAAAAAAATCTACCATATAAACCACTTGTGGCATTTTCAGGTACAGTTATTGATCCGGACACTTTAGCAGAACATACAGAAAACAGTTTAAACAGACTTGCCCCAAAGGTTGCAATCCAGGATGCATTAAAAACTCCTGAATATAGAATTTTAATTGTAGCTGAAAAATTCCAGACAGGTTATGATGAGCCACTTCTTCATACCATGTTTGTTGATAAAAAACTTGTTGACCTTCATGCTGTACAAACACTTAGCAGATTAAATAGGACAATGGAGGCAAAAGAAGATACCTTAATTATAGATTTTGTTAACGAAGCTGAAGATATAAAGAAAGCATTTCAGCCATATTATCAGACAATACTTTTATCTGAAGAAACTGACCCCAATGAACTCTACAGTCTTGTATATAAACTGGAAAAATATGATATATATTCAGGTGATGATGTTGAGCAGTTTTGCAAAATATTTTTCAATCCTGCAGAACCTCTTGAAAATCTGCAGCCAATTCTTGATAGATCAGTTGAAAGATGGAGCTTCAAACATGAAAATGAACAGGAAGACTTCAGGATTACACTTCAGAAGTTTGTAAGGCTCTACGGTTTTATATCTCAGATTGTAACTTTTAAAGATATAGAATTGGAAAAGCTGTATAACTTCGGCAAAAATCTGTTAAACAAATTACCAAAAGCAGTTAAGCCTCTTCCTTATGAATTAAAAGAAGCAGTGGATCTTGAATCATTTAGAATCCAGCAGACCTTTAAAGGAAGCCTGATACTTGAACCCACAGATGGCTATGTTGAACCTCCCTCAACAGATACTGTTGTTCCACCACCGGATGAAGAGGAATTTTTGACAAAAATAATTGCCACACTTAATGAAACCTATGGTGCAAATTTAACTGAAGAAGATAAGGTTGATATTGATATTATAAAAAGCAAGCTTGAAAAAAATGAGGAATTAAAAGCTGTACTTAACCCCAGAAATACCAAAGAAAATATCAAGAAGAAATTCGAAGACATATTTGACAATGTTATTCTTGACTTTGTTAATAACAAATTTGAACTGTATAAAAAATTATCTGATCCACAAATCAACGCCCAGTTTAAAAAGAAATGGTTCGACAGATTAATTGAGCAACATGGATTGTAAAAAATGAAAAGAATAATTTTAATTTCCTGTGTTAAGGAAAAACTTAAAACCCCAGCTAAAGCAAAAGATTTATACGTAAGCGATCTTTTTAAAAAAAGCTACAGATATGCACAATTATTAAAACCAGGCAATATTTTTATACTCTCAGCAAAATATGGACTCCTTGAACCAGAACAAATAATTGAGCCATACGATGAAACATTAAAAACAAAAAGTTCAACTGAGATAAGAGAATGGTCTAAAAAAGTAATAAAGGCCTTAAAAGAAAAAATTGATTTAGAAAAAGATGAAGTAGTTATTCTTACCGGAAATAAATATTATAAATACCTACTACCATATATAAACAATTATAAGCTTCTGCTTGGAAATCTACCATTCGGATCAAGGCTAAGCTTTTTAAAAAAACAAATAGAAGAATATGAGCAAGGAATGCACCAGTCTTCATAATTTATTTAATAACCTGCCAAGGTTTTATTTTCCATTTAATAAAACCAAAATACCGCTTAATGGAATATACATTCTTTTTGAAAACGGTGAAACTGGCCATGGACTGGATAGAATTGTAAGGATAGGAACTCATACCGGAGCCAACCAGTTAAGGTCAAGACTTAACCAGCATTATATTTTAGAAAATAAGGACAGAAGTATATTCAGGAAAAATATTGGCAGAGCAATATTGAATAAAAGAAAAGATCCGTACCTGAAAACATGGCGAATTGATTTTACCACAAGAGATAAAAAGTCTGAATATGGTCACTTAATCAACCAGGAATATCAATCACAGATAGAATCCGAGGTAAGCAAATATATCCAAGGCACTTTCTCTTTCTGTGTTTTTGAAGTTAACGACACTGATAAAAGATTGGAATTAGAATCAAAAATAATTTCAACAATTTCAGCATGTAGCCAGTGCAGACCGTCAAATAATTGGCTTGGCCGCTACTCTCCAGTAGAGAAGTTAAAAACAAGCGGTCTATGGCAGGTAAATGAACTTTACAATTTACCATTATCAGGCGATGATTTTGCTTATCTTGTTCCATTATTGAAATAAATATTTTAATGTTTATAGAAATTTTTTATAATCATTCTACATAAAAAATTAAGATTGAGATTTAAATTATTGAAATGAAGTATTTGCACCCCGAGACATTACAAATTTTTTTTATATCCTTGTACTCTGATAATAGCTCTCCTCTCAGTTTTTTTACACCAAACGAATATTTTAATATTATTGCTGATATTTGTGACAAAGATTTAGAAAGTTGCTTTTATTTTGATGCCAATAAAGAAAAAGTGGAGCAATTTGTTAAATCAACTCATTTTAATGAAAATATAGAATACACAAAAGATACATTTGGTAATTTAATACAAAACGCAATAAATCTTAAATCTAAAAACAGTAAGGTAGATTTCGAAAAATTTGTAAAACCTGAGGTATCCTTTTTCCAAGAGCTTATACCCACAGGCCATCTTTACAACTTAAATTTTTATAAGAACTGCAAAAGTAAACTTATAGATTCTTTAACTGAATATATTGAAGTTTTTAATAAAAACCATTTATCATCAGATATTAATTTTTACGATTGCAAGATTAATCTTAAGAAAACATTGGATATCTTGAGCAAATATTATGATAAGAATGGTTATAGATTTAATATAAGTGGAAACGAAAAAACAGATTTGATTAAGATAAACTTTGAACCTGAACTTAGATTCTATGAAGTCATTGTTTCTTTAATTTTTAAGGGATATGCCGAAATTATTGATTGTAATTTATTTATAGAAGATAAAAAAAGATTTTTAAATATAGAATTTAATTTAAAAAACACTCCAAAAGAAATAGATAAAATAGAAAATTCATATATCAGCTATGGTGATTTAACGGTTAATAAAGTTAATGGATTTGCAAGTTATAAAAAGAGTCAATATTATTTTGGAAAAAGATCAAGGACTTTTAAAATTCTTGTTAAGTTAATTAATAATCCAGAAACCAAAAAAAATATTTCAACTTTATATTACTCGATTACAAAAGAACAAGTAGATAATGAACTGAAAAAACAACGAATTAAAGAACATATAAAAGAAATCAATAGAAAATTAAGAATTGTTGGTGATAAAAAAACAATAAATATTCGAATTGTTGATGAAGAATTTGTAATGCTTACTCAAAATTAAGCACAAAAAAACACTCATTTACCCCTCTTCGAACATCCTTATTTATTTCATATCATTTTAGGCAAAACAATATTAATAAATAAATTGAAAGTGATATGGAAAAAAATAAGAATGATCTTAAAACTTACCTTGAATTAAGTGACCTGCATCTTGTTGCCGCAATTTCTTCATTTTTTCAAATAGAAGCAATAGACAGGACCAATCCTCATAGAGTGATATTTAAATTTGCTGAAAGTGATGAGCTGTATTCGCTTATCGATCAATATTGGAGTGGCACTCTTAAACTGAATGTTCTTCGTTATTCGCAAAATTTAAAATCTCTGAAGAATAGGATCCTCCAATGACAAGTTTAAGCAAAGAACAGGTCCAGAAATACCAGCAAATATGTGAGGAATGTTATGGCATAAAGATATCGGAGGTCGAAGCCTTAAGGCAAGGCACTGCATTGGTTTCATTGATTTCAAACATATTAAAAAACAGAAATATTAATATTGAGAAAAGCGAAGGAAAAAATGGCAGTATTCAGAAAAATAAGAATTGATTTTTGGCAGGATAGATACATATTGAAACTGACTTCAGAGGAAAAATACTTCTTTCTTTATTTATTATCGAATCCGCATACACGACAAAGCGGAATTTATGAAATTTCTACTGATATCATTGCA
Organism: Actinomycetota bacterium; assembly: GCA_023475715.1. The sequence goes on along the minus strand of JAMCVO010000612.1, from coordinate 33,874 downwards.
TTTGAAACAGGACTTGATGAGAAGAAAGTATCTGAATATATCCAAAAATTTTGCAAGGATGGAAAGATAAAATTTAACAAAAAAAATTCTGAAATAATGATAATAAATTGGCTTAAGAATAATCCGGCAACCAGTCCTAAAATTGCAGCATGCATTAGAGACGAGATTGCAGATGTTAAAACAAAGGCATTTGTTGAATCACTTTATAGGCTATTCATACGGTATCGATACAATATAGAAATTGTATTCCAAAAAGAAGAAGAAAAAGAAAAAGAAAAAAAAGAAGAAAAAGAAAAATTTGAAGAAGGAGAAGTTGTAGAGGAGGAGGAAACTTTAAAAAAAAATGAAAACCATAAACCAATAATATCTTCAGTGGATAAAAAGTCAGGTGGTATTGAAAATGGCACTTCAAATTCAAAACCTAATCCGTTAATTAAAGTTGCTGAACTTTGTTATAAAAAGCAGGGTGAAGATTGTAAATTAAAATTGAATTCAAGAGGATTAGAACAGAAGTGTTATGTTTGTTTTAATATGAGAAAAAATTGGATGTAGGTAAATTTAACGATAAAAAAAGATGGATATTTTTATGATGAACAGAAAAAGATAATGCTATTTGACATATTGATGATAATGATAATACAGACCGGAAATTCAACAAGAATTATCTACCTTTTAAAATATTTTCCAGAAAAACAAGGGAGTTATGTTATGAGAACAAAACTGACAGAAGCAGTAATTGAGGTAATTTCAAAAAAAATAAAGGCTGGATGCTATGCCAAGGTGGTAGCTGCCTCTATTGGTATTGTGGAAAAGACATATTATAACTGGCTGGATCGTGGTAAAAGAGCCGAAAATCTGGCCGAAATCGGCAAAAAAGTACCAAAAGAGGAAAAAATCTTTTTACAGTTTCTGCAGTCGATACGGCAATCCCAAGCTGAAGCAAATGTGAAAATTACAAGCATGATATTTGCACAGGCACCAACCGACTGGCGAGCAGCACTTACAATATTAGCTCGTAAATGGCCTAAGGAATGGGGTAAGAAAGATTATGTTGGCTTTAGAAGACATATAGATCGGGAACCATATAAAAAACAAGAGGCTTTAAACGAACCAGAGGAACCATTTGCCGGGATTCCAAAAGCCAAATTATCAGAAATAATATTAGAAACAACCAGGAAGCTGTATGAGGCAAAAAATGCAGCTTTAAAGAAAAAAGATTTAGAAAATAACAATTACAAGCCAGATTAAATAAGTAGATATTATTGGGTATGTGTAATATGTTCATGCTAATTTGAAAAGCATTGGATTATAAGAAACAATAAAATGCTAATCGATATTAAAAAGTTCAAATTTGTAGGATATTCACGAAAATCATCTGAAAGTGAGGACAGACAAGTCCAATCTATAGATGATCAGAACAAGTTCATCAATAAAATGACTCGTGAAAAGAAATTAAATCTATTTAAAATATTTTCTGAATCAAAAACTGCAAAAATTGCTGATAATAGACCGCAATATTCTGAAATGATAGATATGATTAAGAATGGTAAGGCAAATGCAATAATTTGTTGGAATATAAATAGATTGGTAAGAAATTTAAAAGAAGGCGGCGAGTTACAATATCTTTTAAGTCAAGGTGTAATTCAAGCAATAATTACCAATGAGGGTGACTTTTATCAAGAAGATAGCCCGCTATTGTTTTCTGTGCTGGTTGGAGAAGCTACTCATTATTCATGGAATTTATCCAGGAATGTTAAAAGAGGCATGCAGTCAAAAAGAGAAAAAGGCCAGTATCCACATAAAGCACCTATGGGATATATAAACAAGAATAAAAAGATTGTTCCGGATCCAAAAAGATTTAATTTGGTTAAAATGCTTTTTGATAAAATATTAAATGATAAATCCTCTATTGAAGAAATTAAAAATTTTGCCGATGATGAACTTGGGTTTACAACCAGAAAAACAAAAAGAATTGGTGGAAAGCAAATTTCAAAATCAAGACTTTATGAAATGTTTTCAAATCCTTTTTACATAGGTGAATATACAATTAATGGTAAAACCTATAAACTTAAACATCAGAAAATGATAACAGAAGAACAATTCGATATAATTCAAGTAATCCTTGGCAGGAAGAACAAGTCACGGCGAAAAAGTCATGAATTTGCATACCGTGGTCCGATATTCTGCGGTGAGTGCGGCTGCATGGTTACCGCTGAGGAAAAGACAAAGAAAATCAAATCCACAGGCAAATCCATTAGCTACACCTATTACCACTGTACGGGTCGTAGAGGTAACTGCAGTCAAACCGAATACATTCGAGAAGACAAACTTAAAGAATTGATAAAGAACGAGGTCTCGAGGTTTACAATCATGCCGCAGTTCAGAGATTGGGCACTTGAAGTGTTGAGAGAATCTCACAAAGACGAGGTAAATGAGCGCAAGAAAATATTTAATAATCTGGAAAAGTTATATAAAGAGACTGAAAATAAAATAAATAATCTCATTGACATGAGAGCCTCAGATGAAATAACAAAGGATGAATTTGATCGTAAAAAAGAAGAGTACACAGTAGAAAAAGCAAGGATAAAGGAAAAAATCGACAACTACGATCATCGAGTAAGTCAATGGTTCGAAATGGCGGAGCAAGCCTTTGATTTTATATCTGTCGCAAGAGATGCCTTTGAAAATGGCAATTTAAATACAAAACGAGCCATTTTAACAGCTATTGGCAAGAATATTACACTTTTAGACGGTAAAATCATCATAGAGCCAGAAGAATGGCTTGTACCCATAGCGGACAAATATCCAGCACTGCAGAAACAGTATCAAATGTTCGAACCGGCAAAAAACACCAATTTTACGCACAAAAATGAAATTTTAGCGCCTATTCGTACGGCTTGGCTGGGGAAGAAGGATTCGAACCTCCGATGACGGGACCAAAACCCGTTGCCTTACCGCTTGGCCATTCCCCAATAGAAGATAATTAAACCAGAATCTATAAAAAATATAAAGGGTGTAAATAACAGATATACTCCATGCAATAAGATAACAGAGATAATAAATTGGATAATAAAGACAAATTATCTCTTTACTTTGAAGATAGTTACCTAAATTAAACTATAAAATGAAAAATTCCTGCAGATGTAAAGATTTTTAGCAATGCAGCAAATTAATCAATTAAAAATTAATCAATTAATTATATCAAGACTCTTTTGTATGGTATAAGTTAGAAATACTTTATCTGAAAATTTGGTAAGGCCGTGACAAACTTTTTTTGCACTGACGAGATCTTCACAAAATGCAAAAACAGTTGGGCCGCTCCCTGTCATCATTGAAGCAAATGCTCCCAGCTCTACTGCTTTTTGCTTCAGAATATCAACCATCTTATCCTCAACGATAACAGCTCGCTCCAGGTCATTGTCCAGCTTTGTAAAAAAACTGTCTAAGTCTTTCCCGGTAAGATCATCTACAAGACTAGCATGTTCCGATTCCTTTTCCTTTCCAATCAGGTCAAACCTGTCATAAACATCACCTGAAAGAAATTTCTTGCCATTGCTTGCAAGAACCACCCAATAAAAAGGCAGATCGGGAAGCTTACAAATCTTTTCACCCTTACCTTCAACAAGTGCAGTTCCTCCCGAAATGCAAAATGGAACATCTGAGCCTACTTCATTTCCGAGCTCAAGCAATCTGTCCATCGAAATATCAAGATTGAATATCTTTCTTAATGCAAATAGTGTTGCTGCTGCATCAGTACTGCCTCCTGCGAGTCCTGCTCCAATAGGTATTGATTTGTTTATATTTATCCTAATATTATATTTCTTTTCAAGATTATAATTTTCTAATATAAGGAGAGCCGCTTTATGAACCAGATTTTTGGTGCCCAGCGGAATATCCATGTTATTGGATGTTATTGAAAGCCCATTGATATCCCAATTATTTTCCTTATTTGGTTTGATTGTGTAATTGTGTGAAACTTCAAAATTTAGCAGGTCCGAAAGACTTATGCTTTGCATTATGGATTTTATATCATGAAAACCGTCGATTCGGCCATTCTTTCTAACATTCAGATAAAGATTGATTTTACCTGAAGCGCTAACAGTTAGTTTTTTACTAATTGTCATAAATACCAACCAGAAATATTTTAAGCTAGTTTGCTTTCAATGATCTGTATAAAAAAAGAAAATCATCCAGATCAAGATCCTCGGCTCTTAGATTTTTGTCTTTTCCTATACCATGTAGCATTTTAATTATTAAATATATTTTGTCAATATATTTATGCTCATTTGCAGCCAGCAAGGAATTAATCAGCTTTTTGCGCCTATGCAGGAAACAATCTTCAATAAAGCCAAAAAAATCCCGGGTATCGATATCTGATGTTTTTTCCGAAGTTTTTCTGGTTGCCTTTACCACAACCGAGTCAACAAATGGCACCGGAACAAAGCAGCTTCTCGAAATAGAAAAAAGAATTTTAAAGTCTGCTAAAAAATTAGCTTTTACTGTGTAAGAGCTGTAATTTTTATCCCCTTTTTTCGCTGTGAGCCTTTCAGCGATATCTTTCTGGATCGTAAGACAATAAAATTCCAATTTAGAAGTTTCGAGCATTATTTTTAGTATAAGCGGCGCTGCTATTTTATACGGAAGATTTGAAACAATCTTGGTAATGTCAGCTTTGATTACCAGTTCCTTATAATCCAGCTTCATTGCATCAGATTCTATAAGATCAATTTTAGAAGAAAAACAGGACCGGAAAATCTCCTTAAATACCTCGGCTAGTCGGTTATCAACTTCAATACATACTATTTTTTTTACCTTCGGGAGGATAATCTCTGTAAGTGATCCAATACCGGAACCTATTTCGAGAACGATATCTTCGGATTCTAGCTCCGCAGCCAAGGTGATCTTTTTCAAAATATTGGTATCAATTAAAAAATTCTGTCCCAAACTTTTTTTTAATCTTATGTTGTGCAAATTAAGAATTTCTGCAGTTTTTGAAGGAGAGCTTATATAAGTTTTACCGGGTTTACCTGGTTTTGAAGAATTCATACTTTTTTGTTAATTATTATAATTTCTTTTTTATAAATATCTTTCAGGTTATTTTTTAAACTAAAGAGAAAAACTTCTCTGCGGTTTTTGAAGTTATAGCTGCAACTTCGGCAACACTCATATTTTTTAATTCAGCAATTTTATAAGCTACATATTTTACAAAACCGGGATAGTTTTCCTGGCCCCTCTTTTCCTGAGGCGCAAGGAAAGGAGCATCTGTTTCTATAAAAATTTTTTCAATTGGAACTTCTTTTACGGTCTGGGCCAGACTTTTTGCATTTGGAAATGTTATTACCCCTGTAAAAGATATAAAAAGCCCCAATTCCAGACACTTCAGCGCAAAATTCGTATCGCCTGAAAAGCAATGAATTACAGCTTTTAGATTATTATCCTTACCTTTGTCCTTATTTTTGTTCTTATCTTCATCTTTATCTGATGATGAATAGCTGCCAAGTACTCTTAAGGTATCTGCGTGTGCGTCCCTGTCATGGACTATCAATGGAAGGTCGTATTTCAGGGCCAGTTCTATCTGACTGGTAAACGCTCTTTTCTGATCCTTTTTAGGGCTTAAATTCCTGAAATAATCAAATCCTGTTTCACCTATTGCAACCACTTTCTTTTTTCTGGTGTGATTGCTGTGATGCTTATTAATACTTTCATTAATACTTATATTATTTTCATTACTGCTGCCATCATCCTTAAGAAATGACTCAAGTGCTGCCAGATCTTTATCATTAAAATCCTCTGCATCATGCGGATGAACCCCGATAGAAGCAAAAACATTATTGTACATTTTTGAATATTGCAGTGATTTTTTGCTTCCTTCCAAACTTGAGCCAACGTTTATTATGAATTTAACATTTTCGCGTAGTGATTCCTTTACTGCAAAATCCGGGGTCATTTTTTTAAGCATATCAAGATGAGCGTGGGTATCTATAAAATAGAATTCCTGTTTGCTACTATTATTATCAGTTATATTTTTCTTCTTTTTGCTTATATCCATTGGTATGCTTGCATCTGTTAATCTTGCCATTCTCAGCGGAACTGCGTCAAGCAAAAATTTATATGAGTTTGTATATTTTTAGCTTATATTACAACCTGAAATTATTTGGATCCAGAATTTTCCTCTATTCTTGGAAAAAGAATTTCCCTTTTGCCAACCCTGGTTCCGCCGGTAAAAGCACCCCATCTGCCATCAGCTTCAAAGCTCAATTCCTGGATATTTTTATCTATACCGAGCTGCCTAAAAATTTTCTGGCAGGCCGACGGCATGAAAGGAAATGCAAAAAGCGCAGTTAACCTTATTGATTCTGCCAGGTTATAAAGAACACCGTCAAGTTTTTGAACATCCTCATCCCCTGTGCTTTTTGCCAGTTCCCAGGGTTTGCTGTCCTCAATATATTTATTGGCGATATTTATAAACTCCCAGATTTTCACAAGATATTCCGAATAATTAAAGCTGTGAAAAAGATTAATTGCTGCAGCTTTTATGTCTTCCCACAACTTTTCAAAATTTTTACCATTACTCAGGTTTGCAGGTTTTGCAGGTATTACCCCGCTCCTGTATTTATCGATCATTGCTATGGAACGGGAAACAAGATTTCCAAAATCATTGCTCAAATCACCGTTGTACCTTTTAAGCATTGCTATATCGGTAAATGACCCGTCCAGTCCGAATGTAATTTCTCTGGTAAAGAAATACCTGACTGCATCAACTCCATAGCTTTCTGCCATTTCATCAGGATCAAGCGTTATTCCTTTTGATTTGGATAATTTTTCTTCACCTTTCATTATCCAGCCATGTACAGCCAGGTGTTTTTCAGGTTCAACACCGATTGACATCAAAATTGCCGGCCAGATGACGGCATGGAACTTTAAAATATCTTTTCCTACATGCTGCTGATCGGCGGGCCAATATTTTTTAAACAAGGCATCATCATCCAGACTGTATCCCAAGGCTGAAATATAGTTTATCAGCGCATCTACCCAGACATAGCTGAAATGTTCAGGATCGAATGGAATTGGAATTCCCCAGGTTACAGTGGTTCTTGAAATGCTTATATCCTTCAAGCCTTGTTTAAGCAATCCCAAAACTTCATTTTTTCTGGATTCCGGAACAATGAAGTCAGGATTTGCTTCAATATGTTTTATTAATTTATCCTGATAGCTTGAAAGCTTAAAAAAATAGTTTTCCTCTTTAATCTTTTCGACTTCCCGTCCGCACTGCGGGCATTTGCCTTCTAAAAGCTGCGTATCCGTCAAAAAATTCTCGTCTATCGTACAATACCAGCCTTCATAGCTTCCCTTGTAAAGGTCCCCGTTTTCCTTAAGCTTCGTCAAAATGTTTTGCACAACTTTTACATGACTGGCATCCGTTGTCCGAACAAATAAGTCGTTGCTTATGTTGTAAAGTGCCAGTATCCGTTTCATATCTGCGACCATATCGTCAACATATTCTTTCGGAGACATGTCTTTTGAAACGGCACTTTTATAAATCTTCTGACCATGTTCATCAGAACCTGTAAGGAAAAGGGTGTCTTTGCCTTGAAGTTTATTAAATCTTGCATTAACATCAGCCAATATAAATTCATAAACCTGACCAAGATGAAGTTTTGCATTCATATACGGTATTGCTGTTGTGATATAGAATTTTTCTTTTTCTTTTGCAGTTTCTTCTGTCATTTCTTTTGCCATTTAAACCTCTTACTTTTTAAATAAAATCTTGATTAAATTTTAAACTGGATTTTTATTGAAATATTATACAACTTTTGACAGCCAATATCATATTTTGAAAATGCTTTATCTAAAAGATGATAAAAGTATATATGTTTAACTCTTTTCAATTCATAGCAACATCTAAAATCTAATTTATATAGATAAAATTTAATATTATATAAAAAAATATTTGGTATTAAACTACATTATTGTACAATAATGAACAATAAGAATTATGGCCAATAAGAATCGCAATTGTAAAGAATAATAATATATTAAACTGAAAATAACTTGATACATTTTAGGAGAATCATATGAGGATTTTATTAGTAGGCGGAGGGGCACGCGAACATGCAATAGGCGAAGCCCTTTGCCGAAGTAAGAAGAATATAGAGCTTATAGTCATTTCTCATAATCACAATCCCGGTCTTGATGAATTATCTACAAAATTTATTCTGCATGATGAATTAGATATTAAAGGTATAATTAAGCATATTGAAGACTTATCAATAGATTTTGCAGTAATAGGTCTGGAAGGTCCTCTGGAAGCTGGTTTACCTGATGCTTTAAATAAAATCGGTATTTCTTGTGTCGGGCCAAACCAAATGGCTGCAAGGCTGGAAACTTCAAAGCTTTTTACCCGCAATCTTTTAAAGAAATATGATATTCCCGGTCAGGTTGAATATCATTACTTCGATAATGTAAATTCATTAGAAAATTTCTTGCTGTCAACAGACAAAGATTATGCCCTTAAACCGGTAGGTCTGACGGCAGGTAAGGGTGTTAAAATAATGGGCGAACACTTAAAAACAATTGCAGAAGCAATTGAATATGGCAAGACAGTTATTACAGACAAAATCGGAGGGTTTTCCGGCATTGTCGTTGAAGAAAGATTGACAGGAGAAGAATTTACATTACAGGCTTTTGTTGATGGTGAGAATGTTATACCTATGCCTCTGGTTCAGGATTACAAAAGAGCTTACGATGGTGATAAAGGTCCCAATACAGGCAGCATGGGTTCATATTCACAACCTGACGGGCTGCTTCCGTTTGTAACCAAAAAGCAAAAAGCCAATGCTCTGGAAATCTTAAAACAAATTGTGCAGGCAATGGAAGAAGAAGGGAGTCCTTACAAAGGAATAATATATGGTCAATTTATGATGACTGCCAAAGGGGCCAAGCTTATAGAAATAAATGCCAGATTCGGGGACCCTGAAGCCATCAACGTTTTGCCATTGCTGAAAAACGACTTTGCAGATATATGTCTTGCAATAATTAAAGGGAAACTTTCATCCATGAAAATATCTTTTTCAAATAAGGCCACGGTCTGCAGGTATATTGTCCCGCCAGGATATCCGGAAAAGCCAAGAGCGGATGTTCCGCTGAGTTTGGAAAAATCCAATATCGAATCCTTAGGAGTAAAGATATTTTTTGCCAAAGTCAATGCAAAAAACGGCGTATGCCTTACCACATCTTCCCGAGCCATAGCTTTAGTTGGAATTTCAGATTCTGTGAGTAGTGCAGCAGATGCCGTTGAAAAAGCGTTATCATTTGTTCATGGTGACTATCATGTCAGACGGGATATCGGGAAAAGACATGCGGAGCAATGCCTGGCTGACAGGAAAAAACTTTCTTATTAAAAAGTACCTGTAAATGTATCAATGCCTTACATTAAATATAAGATCATTAGTGGAATAAACTCATTAGATCAAAACTATCTATAAGAGGCAGTCTATGAGAGAAGAATATATCCAGGTTCTCACTGCATTTGGCAATAAACCTGATGCTGAAAAGTCGGCAAAGATTTTAATTGAAAAAAGACTGGCTGGTTGCGTACAAATAATCGGTCCGGTTTCAAGCACTTACCGGTGGAAGAACGAGATTGAAGAAGAGGAAGAATGGCTTTGCATCATCAAAAGCAAGAAATCTCTTTATAATGAGTTGGAAAAAGCGATTAAAGAGATTCATCCTTATGAAACTCCTGAAATAATTGCTATTCCGGTAGTTGAAGGAAGCAGGGAATACCTAAATTGGCTAGCCAATGAGATCAAATAAGAAAATTGATGGAATTTCTACCTCAGGATTTCTTAAGGTAACGAATATATTTTTTAAATCTAAATTTTTGTTGAAATATTATATAGCGTTTGGCGGTTGATATCATATTTTGAAAATGCTTTATTTAAAAAGTACTTGTAAATATGCCAATGCCTCACATAATAAAAATACTTTTAACAAAATAAAAAAAGAAAGTGTCAATAATCTTGGAAGACCCTATAATGATGTGATAAAAGAAACAAGGGAAAGATATTTGAGCAATAACCATAAGCAAAATTTAGTTAAAAAATTTGAACTCATCAAAAAATAATTTCTTATTTTTGATTTTGTAAAGCTGAAATATTTATAAAAAAGGTTATTCACTATGAACTAATTAAGTAATGTCTCAATTTATGCCTAATCAAAAGTTAAAAGTTGTAATTAAAACTTTATTCTACTTTTTTCTAGCAGGTCTTTTAGAAATTGGAGGAGGTTATTTGATCTGGCTCTGGATACGAGAAGATTACGTAATTTGGGTAGGGCTTCTTGGTGGATTTGTACTTTTTCTCTATAGCATCGTTCCCACTCTCCAACCTACTCACTTTCATAGAATATATGCCTCTTACGGTGGTGTATTTATCGTCATGTCCATATTTTGGGGTTGGATTTTTGATGGGACCGCTCCGGATATATTTGATGTTATTGGTGCAATTATCGCCCTCATCGGTGTTGCAATAATTTTTTATTGGCCGAGAAAAGAAGCATCGCTATGGTAAAAATCATCATAACTTCACTGGCATTATTTTTCGTTGCTGCGCTTACCGAGATTGGCGGTGGATACCTCGTATGGTTGTGGTTGCGAGAAAAGAGGGGAAGACTCCTGGGATTTCTGGGCGCGCTTGTCTTATTCCTCTATGGCATCATTCCAACGTTCCAGCCGGCGCATTTCGGACGCGTCTATGCTGCCTATGGTGGAATATTCATTGTCTCTTCTCTTATTTGGGGATTGGTAATCGATAAAAAGAAACCGGACCGTTATGAGATTATTGGTGGTATTATAGCGCTTTTTGGTGCAGCAGTAATTATGTATGCGCCAAGATGATTTTGACGCATTCTGGGCCATTCAGATATTAGCACTACGACTATTTACATAACCTTAGCTAATATTGATGTTGAAAACGGAATGAAGTCATTTAAAGGTTTTTTATAAATTCTTATTTTGGAAGAACAAGAAATTGCAAGAAAACCTCCCAGGATAATAAATACTAAGATTGTTAAAATAATAAACTTTCTCATATTTTCAAATCTTATAAAAAAACTTTATAGACAATTGGCGCAAGCCAAGGAACAATTACATAATTCAGCAAAATATATAGAGCAGCAAGAGATATAAAAGAAATCAATATGGTGATAATAATCCTTTCTCGCTCCTGTTTTTTTGTGGTACAACCTTTACAAATGATTTTTCGCCTGTATTTAATAATTAAAAACAGACTAACTGCAAAAAATATCAATCCAATAGCCAAAAAATACGGTGACTTTGCGCCGATTGAAAGGGCAGTTGAAGCAGTAGCTAAACCCAGCGCCAGAAGAATTAAAGGCCCAATGCAACAAAGGGAAGCGATTACAGCTGCTATAATTCCCACTCCGGTTACTTCTTTGTCTGTTTTTTTCATATACAACAACTTAATTTACTAATATCTTTGGTAAATGATAGCGCCACAATTTTAATAGCTTCTGAAAGCGTTGGAAACATTGGCAAAGAATTTACAACATCATCAATAGTATTTTTATTCTTTATTAGAACCATCGCTTCTGCAATAAGTTCTCCTGCATTGGGCGCAAGAATATGAACTCCCATAATTTGTTTGGTTTGCGGGTGAATTGCCATTTTAATCAGTCCTTCAGTTCTGTTAAGAATTAAGGCTTTTGGAACATCTTTGAAAGATACGGTCTTGCACATACACGTACCAAATCTTTTCATTTGCTCTTCTTCTGTAAATCCAACTCCTGCAAGTTGGGGATCGGTAAAAATAGTCCAGGGAACAGAATTATAATCAATACTGTTTTGAGAATTACTTAAGGCATTTTCAGCAGCCAATGTTCCTTCCCTGCCTGCAGTTGGTTCAAGACGAAGTGGCGCATTAGTTACATCTCCTACCGCATAAATATGAGCTTGCGAGGTTTGAAATTGCGGATTTACTTTTACAGCTTGTTTTTCATCAATCACCACTCCTGCTTTATCCAGATTTAATATTTTAGTATTTGGTGTTTTACCAGCAGCAAGTAATATCTCATCTCCAGATACTTCCTCATGTATCCCATCAATAATGTAAGAGATTATCTTTTTACCTCCATCTCTGCGAGCTGATTGTACCTGTACCTCTGTTTTTATAGTTATCCCTTCATTTCTAAGAATCTCGGTTAAGCGAGTTATTAATTCTGCTTCACCTCTGAAAATAGACGGCCCTCTATGAAGAATTATTACCTTGGTTCCAAAACGAGCATACATCTGAGAAAATTCCAGTCCTATGGGACCGGCACCAATAACTATCAATTCCTTTGGTTGTTGTTTTAACTTTAAGGCTTCAATATGGGTGATACAACCAACCTCTTTAATATTTTCTATTTGTGGTACCGTAGCAGTTGAACCGGCAGCAATGATAAATTTCTTAGCAGTATATTTTTGTCCTTCAACTTCAATCTCATTGGAAGATATAAATCTAGCTTCGCCCTCCAAATAAGTAACATTTGTTAATTGACTTAATACTTTTTGATACTTCTCGTCTCTTGATTTTTCCACTAAATCTATTTCATGCTGAATGACTGCAGCAAAATCAAAGTTTTTAACCTCAATTTCAATTCCCGGAATGTCATGATTTTTTGCTAGATGCATTACCTCCCCTGCCCACAGAAGTGTTTTAGAAGGTACACACCCGACATTTACGCACGTGCCACCTAGAGGAAGCCCTTTATTTACCATTAAGGTTTTTGCCTTAAGCTCATTAGCTTTAATGGCAGCAGCAAACGCTCCTGCACCACCACCGATAATGATTAAGTCAAAGTTTTTCATAATTACTCCTAAAAATGATTTGCTAATTCTTTTTTACCTTGTAGTGTTAAAGAGTAAAAAATTGTTTGAGCGTCTTTACGATACTTAACAAACTCCGATACGCGCAAGACTTTTAATTGATGAGAGACCGAAGAGACACTTGCCCCCAGAATATCAGCCATATCGCACACGCAAAGTTCTTTTTCTTTGTGCAAGAGGTATAAAATCTCAAGCCTTGTCTCACCAGCCAGTGCAAAAAAATAATTCTTAACTAGCTCTAACTTATCACTCTTTGCTAGTTCTTGCTTCAACTTTTCTATTTTTGCATGTGTGATTGTCGGCCCAATGCAATAGTAACCGAAATGTTTTACTTTTTTCTTTTCCTGATTCTTATTCATTATAAGTTTTATTTATTATAATCTTATTTGAAATTCTATTCAAATACAATATAATTGTATCAAATAATATTCTTGCGTCAACATTTAATTTTAATCCTCACGCCCCCAACCCCCTATTTAAACTCAGCTGGCCGCCAACACTTTTGACTTAAATCGTGATTTTGCTGACTCCAGAAACCGGACCACTCCAGCCGAAACTTTTAAAGCCAGGCCGGACTTCATCATGAGTTCCTACAAAAACAAAGATGAAAACCTCTGGTGGTACTTCCAGAAATGGCAGGAATTAGCATCATAAAGCAATTTACCCGATATTTCTTGTACTTGACTCCTATTTTAGTGGTACTATAATGGATTTATGATTAAAAGGAAAGTCTTCTCTAGGCTTGTTGCGCATTTATCATCAGACCAGATGACAATTCTGGTTGGTCCACGACAAGCAGGGAAGACATATTTGATGAATAAGCTAAAAGAGAAGCTTGAGGCTGAGGGTAAGAAAACCGTCTGGCTGAACCTTGACAGCGAGGAAGATAAGAAGCGGTTTACTTCACAGGCTGATTTGCTTTCCTACCTTGAGCTCCAGACAGGGAAAGAAAGGGCAGTTGTTTTTATTGACGAAGTCCAAAGAAAAGAAGATGCCGGGCTTTTTTTAAAAGGCATTTTTGACATGAGAACTCACTTTAAATTTGTTGTTTCCGGTTCAGGCAGCCTTGAGCTTAAGGCAAAGATTCCGGAATCAATGGCAGGAAGAAAACAGCTTTTTGCAGTTGACCCGATCAGTTTTGAAGAGTTTGTTAATTTCAAAACGAACTATCAGTATGAAGACAGGCTTGATGATTTCTTCAGATTGGAAGAGGGGAAATCATCCCGACTTCTATCGGAGTATCTGGTTTTTGGGGGATATCCGAGGGTAGTTCTTGGGGAAACTGTTATGGCTAAACAGGCTGAGATGCAGGAGATTTACCGCAGCTATATTGACCGGGATATTCATGACTTACTCCGTCTTGAAAAAACCGAGGCCTTCAACAATCTTTTGAAAATCATGGCTTCCCAGATTGGCAGTTTGGTCAATGTGAGTGAACTGGCCTCAACAGTGGGAGTTGACAAGAAAACCATCAAGCACTATCTGTTTTATCTTGAACAGACCTTTATTATAAGAAAAGTAACACCCTATTACAGAAACATCAGAAGTGAAATTACCAAGTCACCAATCTACTACTTTGCTGACGTTGGCCTGCGAAATTGGCTTTTAGGGCTGTTTGGCCTGCCAGAGATCCCCTCACCTTTAAGCGGTTCTCTTTTTGAAAATGTGGTTTTTAATACCTTGAGAAGCCAAACTGAGCTGACACCGACGCAAATTCACTTCTGGCGGACTAAAGACCAGGCAGAAGTTGATTTTATACTGGAAAAAGGCTTAGAAGTGATACCTGTAGAAGTCAAGCATACCAAACTCTCAAAGATGGAAATACCCCGCTCATTTAGGAGTTTTCTGGCAAAATACAAACCGGTGGAAGGCTATGTGGTGCATGCTGGAAACAAAGAAGGGCAGGAGAAAGCAGACGGCACAAGGATTGAGCTTTTGCCTTACTTCAAACTTCTCTTGCAAAGGATAGAGAAGGAGTAGGTCTCTTTTGTCTTTGAGTTTAAAGAAAGTTTTTCGGCAAAATGAATGAGATCATGAGGAAATAAGAACTGAAGGAATTAATAATTAAGACTATCGGTCTACATTAGAAGCGTATTATACTTCCCAAAGATTTTCTTTGATGAATTTAATTTTATTTTATAGAATGAAATTAATTGATATGGGAGTTCTTATTGCCACCCCTCTTGGCCATTTGCTATATTTAATCTAGTCCCGGAAAAGGAAACTCAGGCAACCTCACAACACAGCGGAATTCATTACCTATTCTGGAGACAAAATCAGATGCTTCATTTAACTAAATTTTTGTTGAAATATTATATAGCGTTTGGCGGTCGATATCATATTTGGAAAATGCTTTATTTAAAAAGTACTTGTAAATATATCAATGCCTCACATAATAAAAACACTTTAAACAAAATAAAAAAAGAAAGTGTCAATAATCTTGGAAGACCTTATAATGATTTTTATAAATTCTTGTATTGTTCTCTTACCAATTTCAAGAACTCCTTGGGGGTCATTATGATTATCGGTAAGTTTGCTTGCCTTATAGCTTCTGTCTGAAAGTGATAACGGTCTAAGGTAATAAGAAAATTGGATTTACTTTCCAGGGCGCTAACAAGCACATGGCGGTCCTTTAAAGCAATAACATCATCATACTGGCTTAGCTTTTCTTTAGTTGATGGGTTAATAATCTCTGGATTAAGATTACCTATTTCTTTATAGAAGCGCAGGAGCGCCTCTGAGGATAACTTCTTGCGAATATTTCTCTGAGCTTCTAAGAGAATTTTTCGGGTTGTAATAGCAGAAAAACGAAGTCCTCTGCAAACCTCCAAAACTAAAGAAGAACCACCACTGGCAGACCCTGCAGCTGCAACAAAAATAGAGGCATCCAGAAGAACTTTCTTCTTTCTCCCAGCCATATTAAAGTTTCCTCTCAGTAAGAAGTCTCTTTACAGTTCTGGCTGTTTCCCGATCTATCTTATCATCTTGCAGAAACTGGGAAATTTCTTTGTCAGTGTATTCCCTCAGCTCTTCTTCGCCAACTTCCCGGACTATGGCAGGGACAATCTCTATTTTGTTCCCTTTTAAAGCAAGACTTAAAATAGTATTGGTTTCTATTCCAAGCTTTTTGCGAAACTCTATCGGAATAGTGATTTGTCCTCTAGATAATGGTCTAACAAGTTTAGTCATAGGCTTTTCCCGATCAGCCAATCTAAACACCTCCTTTTTTCGGATTATCAGTAATACATATTTATTGTAATACGGAAATACTATTTGTCAATATTAAAGAGTTTGTCGCACAATTATTTTTAGTATTTATAAATTGTTAGCTGTTCAGTCCCACACCCCTAACCCCATATTTTAACTCAGATGGCTTTTAACAAGGCGGCAGCTTCTTTAAAAAAGCCCCGAGGGCCAAAACATTTTCTCTTTTTAACGTAAGAGTTTAGCTTATGAATGGCATGAAACCTTTAAAGGCTTTTTATAGTTCCCTTTCTCTTCTTTTAGAAATCACCTATTGCTAATCGTCTATCAATCGTCTATAATTAGTCTATAATGTTTAAACCAAATTACACCATCACCAATAAACTTCTTTCAAATATCAAGCAAATCAGTTCTATGGTTTTAGAACTTAACAACAGAAGATTTTCTAAAGTAATACTTTATGAACTCGAAAGAAGAGCCAGGGAAATTTCAACCTATGCCTCAACCAGTATAGAAGGCAACCCCTTACCCCTAACAGATGTTAAACAGATTCTTAAAACCCAGCCCCAAAACCTAAGAAGCAGTGAACAGGAAGTCATAAATTACAACAAAGCATTGGAAGAATTAAATAAAAATCTGCAGAAAGGTCCCATCCCAATTAGTCTCGATTTAATTTTGTCCATTCAAAAGCAAGTGGTCGATAAATTAGTGCCCAAATATCAGTGCGGAAAATTAAGAGAAGAACCTGTCTTTGTCAATAATCCAAAAATGGGTAAAACAGTTTATTGGCCACCTGATGCCAAAGATGTGCCTCAACTTATGAAAGATCTAGTGAGCTTTACTACAAATAGCAAAGGTGTAATTGATCCCCTCATTATTGCCGGGATATTTCATAAGCAATTCGTGATTATTCATCCGTTTATGGATGGAAATGGCAGAACTGCAAGACTTACTACAAAAATTCTTCTGGCAGACATGGATCTTAATACCTTTAATCTTTTCAGCTTTGAAAACTACTACAACAGAAACGTTACCAGCTATTTCAATAATGTTGGAGTTCTAGACAATTATTATGACATTGTTAATTCAATTGATTTTACTCACTGGCTGGAATATTTTACCGATGGCATAATAGACGAACTTTCAAGGGTAAAAAAACTTCTACCGAAAATATCTGCTAGCCCTAAGGAAGAGCTTATGTCTTACCATAAAAAGATTTTGGAGTTTATAAGAAAAAAGGGATATATTTCAGACAAGGATTATAAAAAACTAACAAACCGCGCCAAAGCAACCAGAAATCTTGATTTTAATAAACTTATAGACATGGGTCTTATTGAAAGAAAAGGAAAAGGAAAGGCCACCTATTATCAAATAAGAGAAAAGTCATAATTTTGTTGAAATATTATATAGCGTTTGGCGGTCGATATCATATCTTGATAAAATATTTTTTAAAGCTGCTTTTTTGGAAATGTTCTGTGCCATCAGTTTTGCAAATTCTTTTTTTATGTCATTTTCTGAATAATTTTTGATGAATTCTTTTTTATAACCTTCCACAACAAGGACTACTTCCCCTTTTATTTTTCTGGATTTTATTTCAGCCAGGATTTCGGACAAATTGCCCCGAATGGTTTCTTCATAAAGTTTTGTAATTTCGCGCGCAACACAGGCTTTCCTGTCGCCGAAAATTCCGAGCAGCTCTTCCAGTAATTTCTCTAATCTCAAAGGCGATTCGTAAAATATAATTGTATAAGGAAGATAGGCAACCTCTTTAATTTTTTCTTTTCTTTTGATTTCTGTTTTCGGCAAAAACCCCACAAACAAGAAGCTGTCTGTCGGAAGACCTGAGACCACAAGGGCGCTTAACGCTGCATTTGGACCGGGAATAAAAGTGACAGGGATGCCTTCGTCAATAGATGCACTTACAATTTTGTAGCCAGGATCCTGAATCAAAGGAATTCCGGATTCTGAGACCAGTGCAAGATTTTCTCCCTGATTCAGTTTTTCAAGTATAGATGCAATTTTAGAAAAGCTTGAATAATCCTGATAGCTTATAATCCTTTCGGCAGGTTTGGATATCTTAAAACGCGCAAGCAGCTTTCTTATGGTTCTTGTATCTTCAGCAATAATATAATCAACATCTGTAAGAGTTTTTATGAGCCTGAAACTACAGTCATCAAGATTTCCTATCGGAGTGGCGCAAATGAACAAGTTTCCGGTTATTTTTTTAAAATGGATCACATTTTTAATTAATTTTGATTTAATTTAGTCTATTTTTTTAAATTTGCTCTTCGGAGAAGCACAAATCGGACATACATCGGGAGGATTGCCTTCAACCGTATTTCCGCAAACCTGGCAAACATAAATATCGACACCAGGTAAATTGCCCATGTTGTCCAGATATTTCTGGTAAAGGCCCGCATGTATCTTCTCAACTGAATTTGCATGGTTAAAACTCAATTGTGCCTCGTTTTCAGTATCTTTTTTTGCCTGTTCGATCATTGCAGGATACATATCCCTGAATTCAAATGTTTCACCGCTTACTGCTGCTTTGACATTTTCTTTTGTGCTTTTGATTCCACCCATTGCCCTCAAATGCGCCAGTGCATGTACGGTTTCAGCATCTGCTGCAGCTCTGAATAATCTTGCAATTTGAGGGTACCCCTCAGTATCTGCTTTTGCTGCAAAAGCCAAATATTTTCTGTTAGCCTGCGACTCACCCGCAAAAGCTTCTTTTAAATTTTCAAGTGTCTTTGTGCTGCTGTCTTTTAACATATTGCCTCCTTTGAAAATTACGGTTTTTTATAAAATTTCCAATTAATATATTATATATATTACTAATAAATATTTATATTATATCTATATTTTCCGCTTTACTGCAAATCACTGTGAATGCTTTTGAAATCTCCCGTCAGATAATAAAGGACTCTGTCACCAATATTTACGGCATTGTCTCCTATCCTCTCAAGATACCTGCTTGCCAGCGAGATATTGCTTACAAGCTTCACATAATCTTCGTCTTTTGCATGAATGCTGTAAATTTTTTGATAAAGTATTTTCTGAATATCATCTACTGTATCGTCAATTTGCTCAAGTTTGTTTGCTAATTTATAGTCTTTATTCTTAAAAGCTTTCAAAGCTTTATCTAGCACGTTTTTGACAAGATTTCCCATTTCGATAAGTATATCCATTATTTCTTTTCTGATTTGTTTCTTCTCTTCAAGATAAAGCCTCCTTGTAAGCTTTCCTATGCTTACACAAATGTCACCTATCCTTTCAAGATAAATAATAATGATATAGATGCTGTGTATTAACCTCAAATCCTTGGCCACGGGCTGATGTTCCGCCTGAATGAACATGCATTTCTGTTCAATAAGTACGTCGTAGTCATCAATTTTATCATCACCCTTTATAACTTTTTGAGCAAGCTCCACATCACCATTCACAAGTGAATTTATGGCATCATTTACAGTATTTTGAACCAGGCTGCCCATTACAATAACATCTTCGGTTACTTCATCCAGTTTTTGTTCAAAAGTTTTTCTCATTTATTTTCCTAACTCTTAGAATTATTTTATTTAAAAATTTAAAATTTAATCACCCTCTATATTAAGCATCCATATAAACCACCTGTATTAACTACCTACTGTATTAACTACCTATAGTATTAATAATTTAATTCTACTCTTTTTTTCTCAATCTTGCTCTGGTTCTTATTGAGGTCCCGATTATTGCAAAAAACAAAACAATTGCCAGTAAAACCAGGGCTGTCCCCCATTGTTTATCTTCGGGCGGATTTGTTATTTGCGTGGCCAGGGCATAAAGATGATAGGGCAGGGCCATGACCTGGCTGAATATGGAATGGGGAAGATTGGGTTGTGAAAATGCTGCAACCGTAAACATAATGGGTGCTGTTTCACCCGCGGCCCTGCCTATACCTAAAACTGCGCCGGTTACAATACCTGGCAGAGCCTGCGGCAGAATGATTTTAATAATTGTCTGCCACTTTGAAGCGCCAAGCGCCATTGACGCCTGTCTATATGTGACCGGAACAGCTTTGAGCGCTTCCTCGGTTGCAGTTATGATTACCGGCAGGATCAGAAAAGCAAGGGTCAGTGAACCTGCCAGAATTGATTTGCCGAATTTTAACAGCAGAACAAAAAATGCAAGGCCAAACAGTCCGAATACTACTGAAGGCACGCCTGACATATTAACGATCGAAAGCCTGATTATACGGGTAAATTTGTTTCTGGCAGCATATTCATTAAGATAAATGGCTGAAAAAATACCAATAGGAAGAGATATTATAATCGTTCCGATGATCAGATAAATGGTTCCAATAATTGCCGGAAAAATTCCTCCTGCTTTCATACCACTGCGCGGTTTCTGGGAAAGAAATTCCCAGTTAATTGCGCCGCTGCCCTTAACTATCAGATAAATGATTATACCAAGCACAAAAGCTACGACAATCATAGTAATGAAAAGGAGCAAAAAATAGAAGAATTTCTCCATAACATATTTTTTTCTCATATCTTTAGATATTGCAGCTTTCATAATTTCTTGTTTTACAATTTCGTAGTTATATTCTTATTTATTGTTATATTTACAGTCTATTGTTCCTGCAGAAGCCTAGCTTGCTTTTATGCTAATAATTTATTATTTTCTATTTTTAATTATCTTTTTCTATTTAGCTGATATTTTTTATTCTTCCCGTGAACCTGTCACCTACAAAATTAATTAAAAAAGTTATTAAAAACAAAACCAGTCCAATTGCGAATAAAGCTGAATAATGAAGCCCGCCTTGAGCAGTTTCGCCCATTTCAGCAGCAATTGTTGCGGTTATCGTTCTCACAGGCTGCAGGAATGAAAAAATAATCCTCGGTGAATTACCTGTGAGCATGAGTACGGCCATAGTTTCACCAACTATTCTGCCCAGTCCCAACATGACAGCAGCTACCATTCCGGATGATGCAGTAGGGACAACTACCTTATAGGTTGTTTCCCATTTAGTGGCCCCAAGAGCCATGGATGCATGTCTGAAAGTATTCGGTACAGCATTAATGGCATCTTCTGAAATTGAGATTATTGTAGGCAGGCTCATAAAAGCCAGCATTACGGCGCCTGTAAGAGCCGTAAGACCTATGCTTAAATTGAAAATATTCTTTATTAATGGCGCAAATACTTTTATTCCGATAAAACCTATTACAACTGAGGGAATTGTAGCAAGAACTTCAATGATTGGTTTTAATGTTTCTCTTAAATATCTTGGTGCAAGTTCACCAATATAAATAGCGGAACCCACACCAAGAGGAATAGCGATCAAAATTGCTGCAAAAGTTGTAAGCATTGATCCAACAAGCAGAGGAACGAAACCAAATTTGTCATGAGTGGGAATCCATCTTACCCCGCTAAAAAAATCGTCAATAGGATATGAGATAAAAAATCTCACAGAGTTATAAAGAAGCAAGGCAAGAATTAAGCCAAGGATTAGAATTGAAATAATGCCGTTAAAGAAAACAAATCTTGTTATCAAAAAACTTTTAAATTTAGAAAATTTGCTTTTTGATGAAGCCATATATTAATTTTATAAGAATTTTGCTGCTTTTACTATAAAGAATATGAAGCTATAGATTACAACAGATGGTATTTTCTATAGCTTCATTATTTTATAATTTAACCGGGAATCTCATTTTCTCGTTTCTATTTAACAGAAACAAAACCTGCGTCAATTCCTATCTGCTGACCCTCGGCGCTTAAAATAAAATCCAGATAGGCTTTTGCAAGTTCTGTCATTTTATTTCCATCAGCGTATACATAAAGTTCCCTGGAAATCGGGTAGCTTCTATCTTTAACAGTTTCAACGCTTGGTAAAACGGCGCTGGAGCTGGAATCTTTTTTGATCTTTACTGCATTTACCGTATCCCCTGCTTCTTTCAGGTAACCGAGCCCTACATATCCAATAACATTCTCATTTCCGGCAACCTGCGCAACCATGTCTGCATTGGTCTGGAGGAAGAGGCATTTATCAGAATACTCATCCTGACTTTTCTTATTGCCTAATCTCACAACATTCTCAAGGAAATATTCACCTGTTCCTGATGTACTTTCTCTTGCTGCTGCTATGATTTCAGCATCTGCGCCGCCAACATCCTTCCAGTTGGTTATTTCACCTTTATAAATTTTGGAAAGCTGCTCAAATGTAAGCTCGCTTACATTTACATTTTTACTGATAATTACTGCAATCCCATCCCATAATACGACATATTCCTTCAAATCTATCCCTTTTGAAGCAGCTTCCTGCTTTTCTGTATCCGTCATTGACCTGGAAGCATTGGCAAGGTCTGTTGTACCGTCAATCAGGGATTTTATACCTTCACCGGAGCCGCCGCCATTTACCGTTATTGAACCGCCAAATTTAGCCATAAACTCTTCGGCCCACGCATTTGCAACTTCAAGAAGAGTTGTAGAGCCCGATACCACCAGTTCCTGTCCATCAAATTTTGTGGATGATGGGCTTGTCTCACCTGATGCGTTGCTTGTATCTGTTGCCTGTGTGGCGGATGTCTTGCACCCGGTAAAAATCGTTGCTGCCAGGAATAATACTATCAATAATGATATTGCCATCAGCAATATCTTATTATTGTTTTTTATCTGCTTTGTTATCATTTTTCACTCCTTTTATTTTTGTTTGTTTTTTTACATTCTAATTCGTTTTTTTATTTTCTAAATGAAGTCTAGCAGATAAAGCAGTGGTTTTTGTTAATAAAAAATTAAAATAATGTTAAAAATTTATTAAATTAGGGTAAATAATTTAATCAACTTACAATTTTATAACCAAGGCCATGAACGGTCCTTATATATTCTGTGCCGAAATTCTTATAGGACATTTTGTCTCTTATTCTTCTGATATGCACATCCAGAGTTCTTGTATCTCCGAAATAATCCTCGCCCCATACCTTTCTTATCAAATCATTGCGTGAAGTCAGGTTGTTTATATTTCGCAGCAGAATCGTAAGGGTTTTAAATTCCTTGGGATTTAAATCTATTAAATCATTATCGAGTCTAACTTCATGTTTTTCTTCGTCAATAAACAGTTTTATGGAACCAAAAGAATAATCCTCTTTCAGAAGAATTGCCGTATTTTCTTTCTGCCCATTTCCGGTTCGCTTAAAAATATTTTTTACCCTTGCCAGAAGCTCTCTTACACCAAAAGGTTTAACTATATAGTCATCTGCTCCCAGCTCCAAACCTAAAACTTTATCCAGCTCCTCGCCTTTGGCGCTTAATATTATTACAGGTATTTTGCTCTTGCTCCTTATTTCTCTGCAGATTTCATAACCATCTATATCGGGCAGCATTAAGTCCAGTATGACAAGGTCGGGTTTTTTACTCTTGTAGAAGTTTAAAAAATCAACACCGTTTTCAAAGCTTCTGACATCATAGCCATTTTTTTCAAGATTATAACTTAGTATTTCGCGTATGTTTTCTTCATCATCAACAATATAAATTAATTTTGACATAGTTTTTATTATTTATTTTTTTTGGGTAAGCTGATAATAAATTTTGTTTCTATATTTGGAATGCTGCTGACTTCTATTTTACCGTTATGGAGTTCAATTATGTGCTTCACGATTGATAATCCCAGGCCTGAGCCTATGCTTCTGGAGGAAAACGGATTTTTCCCCCGGTAAAACCGCTGGAAAATATAGGGAAGATCCTGTTCCGCTATACCGGTCCCATTATCTGAAAAAATAAGTCTTATAATATCATTCTTTCCCTCAAGTATTATATTGAGTTTAATTCCTTTGCCGGCATGGAATATTGAATTTTCAATCATATTTTTAACGAGCTGCCTGAAGAGCTCCTCATCGGTGATATATTTTATTGGATCTGTGTCATAACTGAATTCTATCTCGACGTCATTTTTTTCTGCAAGAAAGCTTGCCGACTGGATACATTCACTTATGAGCTCTACCAGATTATATTCCTGTTTGAAAAGAATATTTCGTTTATATTCAATATTGGACAGGTCCAGAACATCTTCTATAAGATAACTGAGCCTGTCTACTTCGCTTAGGCTTTTGGTAAGATATTTCTTTATAATCTCTTTATCTGCAAGGTCATTTTCAAGCACCGTTTCAATATAACCTTTTATTGATGTAAGCGGTGTTCTCATTTCATGAGAAACATTTGCAACAAACTGGCTTCTCAGTTTTGCAAATTCAACTTCCTGTGTCGCATTTCTGATAAGTATCAGCAGATATGTTTTTTCATTTTCTAAAGTTTTTATAGGGATAATTTCAATATCAAGGCTGGTATCTTCGTCGCCATAAAATAAAATTTCTTCCTTCTGTGGTTTTAATTCTGTATAAGATTTTGAAATCAAGTCTTCGAGATTCTTATTATTAAAAACAAGTATGGTTTTTTTCCCAATGCAATCATTCTTATCCAGATAAAACAGACTTGCCAGACTATCATTTATCCTTAAAATCCTTGATTGATCATCCAGAATCAATGTCCCAAAAGGAATATTATCCAGTACTGTGTCAAGCAATACTGTCTGCAGCAATAACCGGTTATTTTTAATCTGATTATCAGCAATTTCAGCATTTACTTTTTCAAGGGTATTTTCAGCATTGAAAAGCTGTGCCCTCAGCCGGGACCGAAGGACAAATAAAATTACAAGAATAAGGATTATCAGGAAGAATAATATGTAAGTTAGTATTTGAAATAAGCTCATAATTTTTTAAATAAGTGGTGGCGAGACGCAGAATTGAACTGCGGACACATGGATTTTCAGTCCACTGCTCTACCAACTGAGCTATCTCGCCTTAGTTCACTTAAAAGAATGGCGGAGCTGACGGGATTCGGTCCTTCGTCTCGCTTGCTAGCTCGCTGCAGAGCCGCGGACTCACTCGCCTTCGCTCGCTCCGTCCTTTCGAATCCCTTAGAACATGACACTGTCATGTTCTACAGCTCAACAAAACTTCATACAAAACTTTTTTGTGGCGGAGCTGACGGGATTCGAACCCGCGACCTCGTGCGTGACAGGCACGTGTCCTAAACCGCTAGACGACAGCTCCACACCAATACAAAAATATTGTTACATTTTTGTATTAAACTTAATGGTGGGCGATGTAGGGATCGAACCTACGACCCTCTGCTTGTAAGGCAGATGCTCTCCCAGCTGAGCTAATCGCCCATTTGGTAGCCCGTAAGAGAATCGAACTCTTGCTGGCAGATTGAAAATCTGCTGTCCTAACCCCTAGACGAACGGGCCGCGAAAAAATATTCAATGAGCCTAGGGCAACAAATGGTGAGCCGTGAAGGGATCGAACCTTCGACACCCGGATTAAAAGTCCGGTGCTCTACCTGCTGAGCTAACGGCCCTTATTTATTTAATGAGCTGTTAAGCTGCATAAAATACGCAAGCGTAAAGTTTACTATAGTAAAAAACCGATGTCAACAAAAACCCCGGCTCTTTCTTGTGCTATTCTGCTTCTTTTTTACCTGTCAATTTTGCCGTTACTTCTTCCACTTTTTCCTTGCTTTTTTCCAGCAGCTCCTCTGCTTTTACTCTGGCTTCTACGACAGCAAATTTCCCTCTATCAATAACATCTTTTGCTTTATCTATAAGATTTTTTCTAAAATTTCTTCCTGTTTGAGGTGCAAAGATCAAGCCGATTACAAACCCGCAAAAAGCTGCAATCATGCTTATTATTAAAATATCCTTGCAAAATCTTCCATTGGAATGATTCCCATGATTTTTCTTACTCATTTGGATCACTTTTCTTATGCTTAATTTTTTATAAATTCAACAAATATTTTTTTATTCCTGCAATATCGTTTAATATGAAAATACTGTATATCGTTTTTCCAATACCAAAAATATTATAATTTTATAATCACTATAGCGCAAGGTATTTAATCTAATCTACAAGGTATTTCATAACCTCTGTCCAGCCACGATTCATCTTGTATTTTGTAACAAATACATTATTAAAATTATATAAGGAGGCAAGGATATCACTATCTCTTTCGACAGCATCTTTCATCAGGAAGAAATACTTAACTACCGGTGCCATTTTTAAATCTTCAATTGAATCTCCAAGAGCTATACAATTTTCGTCTTTAAAACTTCTTAATTTCTTATCAAGTTTTATAGCTGAAGATTTGTCAACCCCCTCTGGCATCAAATTTAAAATTCGCAAACGCTCGACATCCAGATTTAACTTTACAATTTTTGAAAAACCATTATCAACAAGCACCAGGCCCTCATAGCCTGCATCTTTTAGGATTCCGTTGGCTTTTCCAAGATCTATATCGCCAAAAAATAAGGCATTAAAAGACCTGCCCACGCTCCAATCAAGGTTGCTGTCAATTTTGTTGGGAAATGCTTCTTTAAGGATTTTTATAATATTCATAAGATCTTTTCCGCAATTAGTAATTTCATAATCATATTTTTTATCATCAAATGTTACATAAGCCTTCTCACCGAAATTATGAACAAGCTCACAGCCTAGTTCAGTTATATAATTCTTTACTCCAATCAGCATTGAATTATATCTTAATTGCTGCTTACTCCTGCCTGAAACAAGAACAATATCCCAGTTCCTTTTTGCAATTCTTTCAAAAAGCTTAACTACTTCAAAATAAAAATTACCTTCGTAGTCTTTTATTATGCATCCCTGGTCGTTGAAGAGTGTACCATCAAGATCAGTATAGATGACCTTGAGATTCTTTAAATCTTTCTTTATTTTATCTTTATAATCATCGAATAGCCTATATTTCGTGTTTTTTATTTCTTTATTATCCATGCTTTTGTATGATAAATTTAAAAGTATATTTCTTTGCAAATATTTTTTACAAGTTTTTATATTTTATCAGTTATCTAAATAGTAACAAGAAGTTCAATCTACTTATTAAAAATATGATAAAATATTTAAATGAGATCTTTCAAATCTAACCACTTAAAATTACTATACAAGAAATGAAATTTATAGCAGATATCATGGTGGGGAAACTGGCAAGATACCTGCGCATGGCTGGCAATGATGTGCTCTACATTAACAATATCAGTGATGATAAAATATTAGAAATAGCAAAAAGCGAGGGAAGAATTGTGCTGACCAGAGATTCATTGATGCTGCAGAGGAGACCTGTCAAGAATAATTCAATAAAATCGGTATTCATCAGGTATGATGGTATTATAGAACAACTCGTACAAATTAAAAATGATCTTGGAATCCCTTTAAAACCGAATCTCATAAGATGTATTGAATGCAATACCGAGCTTCTAAAAGTTCAAAAAGAGAACTTGAAAGATAAGGTGCCTCCCTATGTTTATAGGACACAAAAAGATTTTCTTCATTGTCCGCATTGCGGTAAGTATTACTGGAGGGGAACCCATTATGACAATATCAACAATATATTTAAATTGATTAATACACTTGGTTAGCATCTAAAATTTCGTGATAGCAATAAAGGAAAATTTTAAGAGCCAGGATGGGTATTTCAAAAACACGCAGGCTTTTCCCCGGCGGGTAAAAGCCAGTTCAGTTTCAGGCTTCGCTCTCCTCCCTAAGGAGGAACCATGCCCGCTTAAGCCTTTAAATGGTTTTCTCAATACCCGTCCTGGCCTATCAATTTATTTTTTATCACGAAATTTTAGATGCTTCCATACACTTGAGCTTTAAAGGCTATCCGTTTTAAGCCTTAAACTGTCTACATCGGTATTATTTTAAGTTAATGACCACACGATACCTCTCAAAAACTGGCTATTTGCTCTGATTTATGTTATAAGGAGATTAAATTGCGAAAGTCCAGAGTAAACCAGAGAGCAATAAAGATTTGAGATTGTTAATTTATTATTTAGGTGGTTATTACGATGGGCAAGCTAAAAATAATAGGCGTAAAAATCTTAAATGGGTTTTATAATCTGCCAAGGATTTTGATAATAAACTTTTATAAACTTTTTCTCTGGATAAAAATTATAAACCCGAAAAAAATACCTTATAATAAATCTGCAATCTTTGCATTTAACCATACGACAGGCGCGGACCCCTTAATTGCACTTGGTGCTTTAAGAAAAAAAATAGTTTTTGTTACAGACAGTGAAAGATTTTCTAACAGGTTTACCTCATTCTTTTTTAGAAAATTTACTAACAGCATCCCCATTTTCAAGGAACAGTTCAATAAAAATATTAAAAGTTTTAAGGAACTTTTTTTAATTTCCGACAGTAAAAAAGTATTTTTTGGAATATTCCCGGAAGGTGAATTATATAAACATGATGAATTCGGGAAATTCCGCGGAGGCGCCGCTTACCTTAGTTATAAGACAAAACTGCCGATTATTCCGGTTTATCTCCATAACCTCAGCAAGGGTCCCGGGGAAGACACATGGCTTGGAAGACACCCTGTTGCTGAGGGTATAATGTCTATTTTAATGAATACTTTCAGGAAAGTTCATGTATTTATCGGAGAACCGATAGATCCTGTTGCCGAAAATATAATGAAAGATTTAAAAGAACTGGCAGACAAAAATGCATATAAAAAAGCAATTCAGCGAATAACACAGGAACTGGAAGAAGAATTTCAGGAATTAAGGGAAGAAGCAGATAAGTTGTTTAGTGGCAAAAAACCTAAGACAGCAATGCAAATTCAGACTAATAATCCTGCCGGTAGTACTGAAGATACTTTTGAAGAAGATGAATATAATGATGAAAATCTATTTGGCGATACAATAGATGATAATGATATTCTTGGAAATGCGGGCCATGCTAAAGGCTAATCTATACTTTTGGAAGGGCTTCTTTGACTTTCCTTTTTAAAATCAAGTTTTCTTCCTTCGGGCCCCGTAACATCGATAGTTATCTTATCCCCTTCTTTTATTTCACCACTTAATATTTTCATGGCCAGAATGTTTTGCACCTCATTCTGGATCACTCTTTTTAATGGTCTTGCTCCGTAAGCAGGGTCAAAACCTTCTTTTGCAAGCAGCTCCCGGGCCTTATCTGTTATTTCAAGCTTTAATTTCTTGCTGCTCAGAACATCCTGCAGTTTTTCAAGCTGTTTTTTGACAATTTCTTTTATTTGGACAATATTAAGTCTGTGGAAAACAATTATATCATCTACCCTGTTTAGAAATTCGGGCTTGAACTGGTTTTTTAAAGATTGGGAAATTCTCTTTTTCATCTCTTCTTCGTCTTTTTCACCAAGCTCAATGATCCACTGACTGCCGATATTTGAAGTCATTATTATTACTGTATTTTTGAAATCTACCGTTCTTCCATGGCCGTCAGTTAGCCTTCCGTCATCCATGATTTGAAGAAGTATGTTGAAAACGTCACTATGAGCTTTCTCGATTTCATCAAGAAGTATGACACTATAGGGTTTTCGTCTTATAGCTTCGGTAAGATAACCACCTTCTTCATAACCTACATATCCTGGCGGAGCACCTATAAGTCTTGAAACTGTATGTTTTTCCATGTATTCGGACATGTCTATTCGAACCATTGCTCTTTCATCATCAAACAGGAATTCAGCAAGCGCCTTTGAAAGTTCGGTCTTGCCCACGCCCGTCGGTCCGACGAATATGAATGATCCGATGGGCCTGTTAGGATCCTGGAGACCGGCTCTTGCTCGTCTTATGGCATTGGCTATCGTATTTATCGCTTCGTCCTGGCCAATCACTCTCTGCCTTAGCCTTTCTTCCATATGAATCAGCTTTTCGATTTCGCCTTCCACAAGCCTTGATACAGGTATTCCAGTCCATTTTGAAATTGTTTCTGCAATATCTTCTTCATCTACTTCCTCTTTGAGCATCTTCTGGTTTTTCTGCAGGGATTCCAGCTTTGCATTTTGGGCATCCAGCTTTTTATTGAGTTCGAGAAGCTTTCCATATTTTAACTCTGCAGCTTTTTGCAAATCAGCATCTCTTTCTGCTTGTTCTGCTTCGAGTTTGGTTTTTTCAATTTCTTCCTTTGCGCTTCTTATGTCCTTGATGATATTTTTTTCCTCAACCCAATGGACTTTCATACCGCTGCTTTTTTCCTTTAGGTCGGAAAGTTCTTTTTTGATTTTTTCCAGCCTTTCTTTCGAAGCTTTGTCCTTTTCTTTTTTTAGAGCCTGTTCTTCAATTTCAAGCTGCTTGATTTTTCTTTCAATTTTATCAATCTCGGTGGGCATACTGTCTATTTCAATTCTTAATCTTGACGCTGCCTCATCTATCAAATCAATGGCCTTGTCAGGCAGAAATCTGTCTGAAATATACCTGTATGAAAGTATTGCAGCAGAAATCAGCGCGGAATCTTTTATTCTTACGCCGTGGTGAACCTCATATTTTTCCTTAAGACCCCGGAGTATTGCAATTGTGTCCTGTACGGATGGTTCGTTTATAAGGACGGGCTGGAATCTTCTTTCAAGTGCCGCATCTTTTTCGATATATTTCCTGTATTCGTCAAGGGTCGTAGCGCCAATTGCATGCAGCTCACCGCGGGCAAGCATCGGCTTTAACATATTGGCAGCATCAACTGCGCCTTCTGCTGCCCCGGCACCTACAACCGTATGAAGTTCATCGAGGAACAGGATAATGGCCCCTTCGGATTTTGCAACTTCCTTGAGAACCGCTTTTAACCTTTCTTCAAATTCACCCCGGTATTTTGAGCCTGCTATGATCGCACCGATATCAAGCGCGATAACTTTCTTGCCCTTAAGTCCCTCAGGTACATCTCCTGTAACAATTCTCTGGGCAAGACCCTCTACTATTGCCGTCTTACCAACTCCCGGTTCCCCAATTAAAACGGGATTATTTTTGGTCCTTCTTGATAAAACCTGTATCACTCTTCTTATCTCATCATCCCTTCCGATAACAGGATCAAGCTTCTGTCTTCTGGCAAGATCAGTTATGTCCTTGCCAAATCTTTGAAGCGCCTGATATTTATCTTCAGGATTCTGATCGGTAACCCTCTGGCTGCCCCTTATTTCAACCAGGATTTTAAATACTCTGTCCTTTGTGACCCCAGATTGTCTTAAGAGCTCGCCTATTTTGCCTTTACTTTCAGATAAAGCAATCAGGACATGCTCCGTACTTATAAAATCATCTTTTAGCTGTTCTGCTTCCCTGGCCGCAGAATTTAATATATCATTTAATGCATTGCTTAAATAAATTTGTATATTTTGGCCGGATATTTTAGGAAATTTTTTTATATCATCCCAAACTTTTTTTGTAAATTCTTCAATATTTATTTCCTGTTTTGCCAATATAGAAAT
This sequence comes from Actinomycetota bacterium, assembly GCA_023475715.1. The sequence continues at coordinate 2,517 of JAMCVO010000612.1, read as the reverse complement.
AATAACACCGTCTTTTTGCTCCAATAGTGCCGCCATCAAATGGATGTCTTCAATGCTTTGATGTCCATTCTCGGATGCGATACTCTGCGCCCTGGAAAGTGCTTCCTGTGTTTTAATTGTTAATTTTTCAAATTGCATATATCAAACACCTCTAAAAGCAATTCTAAACGTTGATGCTCTGTCTTGGATTCTCCTTATATGTTTTTGCGAATTCTTCAAGATGTTTCCTCTGGTCCTCAGTCATGTGTGAAGGGAGTACCAGTTTGATCTTTATATATAAATCTCCCGATTCGGTGCCTTTAAGCTTTGGCATTCCTTTGCCTTTTAGCCTGAGTGTTTTGCCATTCTGAGTGTTCGGAGGCAAGGTAACATATACTTTTCCTTCAAAAGTTGGAACATCTATTTTGGCCCCAAAAAGAGCTTCCTTTAAGGTTACCGGTATTTCGCAATAAAGGTCATCTTCTTTTCTGGTATATAGATGATGCTGAGAAATATTTACAATCAGGTAAAGATCACCACCTTCACCGCCCCGGCTGCCTTGCCCGCCTTCGCCCTTTACCCTTATTTTACCACCATCTTTTATACCCTTCGGGACTTTGACCTTTACGGTTCGAACCTTGCCATTTTTCTGCAAGTTTATCTCTCTCTCGGTTCCAAAAAAGGCTTCCCGCAAAGTAATGGTCAAATTATATTGGTAATCCTGTCCTTTTTGAGCAGCTCCTCCACCGGTTTTCCAGAAGCCACGTCTGCTGTCCTGCCTGTTCTGAGTACCGGTCTCTCTGCTGCCGGTACCGGCACCGCCCATTTCATCCTGGTAGCCAAAACCATTGGAGAACCTTTCACCTGCTCCCCGGCCAAAAAACATCTCAAAAAAGTCTGAAAAACCACTTCCCAGGTCACCAAATCCAAAATCGCCACCACTGTAATTATATGTGTAGCTTTGGCCTCCGGCACCGCCTGCACCTGGCCAACCTTGTGCCCCGGCCCTTGAATACTGTTTCCAGTTTGAGCCAAGCTGATCATATTTTGACCTCTTGTCAGGATCCTTCAAAACTTCATAAGCCTCTCCTATTTCCTTAAACTTTTCTTCGGCGGCTTTATTATTCGGATTTGCATCGGGATGGTACTTCCTTGCAAGTTTTCGATAAGCCTTCTTTATGTCATCCTGGGAAGCCTTTTTCTCAACTCCTAAAACTTTATAATAATCCTTATACTCCATTAAATTCACCTTTGCTCATATATGTATATTACACAATATTTAAAATTAATTATTTAAACTGCTTATTGATTTAAGTTGCCTATTAAAACAGATAAATCTAAGATTATATAATTCTGCCCATCGCTTTGTTTAAGCCATGGGCAGATATTTACTATAATTTTATGATGTATTTCATTTTTTAAAAATGTAATTAACCTTCTTTATTATTTTTCATCCTTGGCTTCAAATTCAGCATCAATTACATCCTCGTTATTACCACCATGTTGTGAACCTGACTTCCCGGAATCACCCGCACCAGTCTGTTGTCCGGGACCTTGCTCGCCGCCAAATCCGCCAGTACCCGCACCTGCGCCGTTACTAGCACCAGCACCTGCACCTGCCTGAGAATAAAGTGACTGTGACAACTGATCCTGAAGTTTCTGCAGGGCTTCGACTTCTTTATTGATTGTATCTGCATTGTCTGATTCCATAGCTTTTCTTAATACTTTCACCTGATCATCAATCTTAGTTTTTTGATCAGCAGGAGCTTTGTCGCCAACATCCTTCAAAAACTTCTCAACCGAATAAATAAGGGTATCTGCCTTGTTTTTAGACTCGATAACTTCCCTTTTCTTTTTATCTTCATCAGAATGTACTTTTGCATCATTAACCATCTTATCAATTTCTGCATCAGATAAATGTGAAGTAGCTGTAATTGTAATTTTCTGCTCTTTTCCGGTTGCCATATCTTTTGCGGTAACATTTACTATTCCATTGGCATCAATATCAAAAGTAACCTCAATCTGAGGTATACCTCTTGGAGCAGGCGGAATGCCATCCAATCTGAACCTGCCGATTGTCTTATTGTCGGCAGCCATGTCTCTTTCACCCTGTAGTGCATGAATATCCACGCTTGTCTGACTGTCTGCAGCTGTTGTAAATATTTCGCTTTTCTTAGTAGGAATGGTGGTATTTCTTTCAATCAACTTTGTCATAACCCCACCCAAAGTCTCGATACCAAGTGAAAGCGGGGTAACGTCAAGAAGAACTATATCCTTAACATCTCCCATTAAAACACCAGACTGAATAGCGGCTCCTACAGCCACGACTTCATCAGGGTTAACACTCTTATTGGGTTCTTTTCCGGTTATGCCTTTAACAAGTTCCTGAATAACAGGCATCCTTGTAGCGCCTCCAACCAGGATTACTTCATTTATTTCGCTGATTTTGTAACCTGAATCCTTAAGCGCTTTCTCCATAGGGCCTTTACATCTTTCGGTAAGATCTGCTGTTAACTGCTCGAATTTTGCCCGTGTTAT